>JAXDPV010000058.1:0-10817 GCA_034668185.1 Actinomycetota bacterium | reverse complement strand
TCGGGGTCGGCCCATGCGATCTGGCCGCCGGCGCCGTCGTGGCCGAAGGTGCGGGGCGAGGTGCCGGGCCCGAAGTGCATCATGCGCTCGGCGCCGGCGTGCGAGCCCCGCACGACCAGGCCCCGGGTGCGGTTGGCCGGGACGCCGCCCTTGGGCCGGTCGACGAAGGTGTTGCGCACCACGCCGGTGCCGTCGGCCAGCACGTCGGGCGCCCACAGGCCGCCGGGGTTGGCCAGCAACGCCTGGTAGTAGCGGGCGATGTCGGCCGCGGTCGAGACCGCGCCGGCCGACGGGATGCCGACGCTGCGGGCCGCGGGCGGGTTGAGGATGAGCATGGCCTCGGGCGGCACCACCGGCGGCCCCGGGTAACGGAGGCCGGCGGCGGTGAAGTCGTCGGGCGTGGCCCTTCGTCCGGCGACCACGAGGTCGACGATGTCGCCCTGGTCCTCGTCGGGCACGCCGAGGCGGAGGGTGGTGAGGCCGAGGGGCTCGCTGATCCGTTCGGTCAGGAGCTGGCGGTAGTCGCGCCCGCCGGTGACCTCGATGACGAGCTCGGCCAGGACCCAGCCGGCCGACAGCGCGTGGTACTGGTAGCGCGAGCCCGGCTCCCAGTTGAGGCGCCAGCGGGCGAACGCCTCCCGCCGGGTCTCGCTGGCGAACCACGCCGGCGGGCCGAGTGGAGCTAGGGGGACGCCGGCGGTGTGGAGGAGGAGTTGTTCGACGGTGACGACGTCCTTGCCGTTGGTGGCGAACTCCGGGAGGTAGGACGCCACCGGCTTCTCGTAGTCGAGCAGGCCTTCGCCTACGACCGACCACACCAGGCCGGCGAACACGCCCTTGGTGATCGACCACACGAGGAAGCGGCTTTCGTTGGTGACCCCGTCGCCGAAGGTCTCGAAGGCGAGGAGCTCGCCGTGTTGGGCGACGGCGAGTTGGCACGTGGGGAGGTCGCCGTCGTCGACGTAGCCCTTGGCCCGGTCGAGCAGGCGGCCAATGGCGCTGCTGGTCACGCAGTCGGGATGGGGAAGATCACGTCGTCGCCGGTTGCGACGGCCGCGGCCATCGCTTGCGTGCGCTCGCCGTCGTCCATCGGCTCGAAACGGTTGGCGGCGTCGAGGGCGAGCCGCAGCACGGCCAGGTCGCCGGGCGTGCAGAAGGCGTGGACGCCTTCGGTCGACAGGGCGAAGCCGACGCCGGTGTCGATGCCGGCCGCCGTCGTCTGGGGTTCGTACCACGTGGTGGCGAAGCGATGGCCGTCGCCGTCGCCGTCGGTTGGCCACGGCCGGGCCGCGCCCGCCTTGATCGCCATGACGCCGACGTCACGATCGGCGGCGAGTTGCAGCAGCGCCTCGGCGTCGCGCCGGTAGTCGGGGTCGGCCCACACCCTCGGGTAGACGGGGAACATCACGGTGTCGAGGTCGTAGCGGCGCAAGGCCTCGGCCTGGGCCGCCGGCGTGGTCAGGTTGTGGCCGGTGATGCCGACGAAGCGGGTGAGGCCCTCGTCCCTCGCCCGGATGATGGCGTCGGCGGCGTCGCGTCTGGCGTCGAGCTCGTCGAGGTCGGTGACGGCGTGGAGTTGGTAGAGGTCGAAGCGCTCGCAGCCGAGCAGCGTCAGCGACTCCTCCAACTGGGCCCGCACGCCGTCGGCGTTCTTGCGGAGCGTCTTGCACGCGACGAACGTGCGGTCACGGACTCCGGGCCGGCGCAGCAACGGGCCCACGTTGCGCTGGGCCTCGCCGTACTGGGGCGCGATGTCGAGGTGGTTGACGCCGGCCGCCATCGCCGCCTCCCACCCCGCGGCCGCCTCGTCCGGCGTACACCTGGCGAAGGCGGCCCCGCCGAGGATGGCGATCGAGGACTCGTGGCCGGTGCGGCCGAGGCGGCGGGTCAGCATCAGCGTTTACGGCCGGCGGCGGCGCCACGGCGACACCAGCGACGGCGGCTGGTAGCCGGCGTCGGCGGCGTTGAGGTTGGTGCCCGGGGGGACGAGCTCGTCGATGCGGTCGAGGATGGCGACGTCGAGGTCGACGTCGACCGCGCCGAGCTGGCCTTCGAGCTGTTCCATGGTGCGGGGGCCGATGATGGCGGCCGTCACCGCCGGGTGCTTGAGCACGAAGGCGAGGGCGAGGTGGATGAGGGGCACGCCGGCCTCGGCCGCCAGCTTCTCGAGCTCCTCGACGAGGTCGAGCTTGCGTTGGTTGCCCGGCAGTGAGAAGTCGAAGCGGGCGGGGATGCGGGCGGCCCGGCCGGTGGTCGGCTGCTCCATGCCCCGCCGGTACTTGCCGCTCAGCCAACCGCCGGCCAGCGGGCTCCACGGGAGCACGCCCATGCCGTACTTCTCGCACATCGGCAGCACGTCCCGCTCGATGCCGCGCACGAAGATGGAGTACGGCGGCTGCTCGGTGCGGAAGCGCTCACGGTTGCGGCGTTCGGCCGTCCATTGCGCCTCGACGATCTCGTGGGCCGGGAAGGTCGACGAGCCGATGACCCTCACCTTGCCCTGGTGGACGAGGTCGGACAGCGCGCTCAGGGTTTCGTCGATGTCGGTGCTCGGGTCGGGCCGGTGGATTTGATAGAGGTCGACGTAGTCGGTCTGCAGGCGGCGCAGCGAGTTGTCGATCTCCTTGACGATCCACCGGCGTGAGTTGCCCTGCTGGTTCGGGTCGCTCCCCATCACGCCGTGGACCTTGGTCGCCAGGACCACGTCGTCACGCCGGCCCTTCAACGCCTTGCCCACGATCTCCTCCGACTCGCCGCCCGAGTACACGTCGGCGGTGTCGATGAAGTTGATCCCCGCCTCGAGGGCCCGATGGATCACCTTGATCGAGTCGTCGTGGTCGGGGTTGCCCCACCCCCCGAACATCATCGCCCCCAGGCACAGCGGGCTGACCTTGATCCCCGTCGATCCGAGCGTGCGCATCTTCATCGTCATGCCGCCGACCTTATGCCCGATATCCCGTCCGCACGCGATGGCCGCACTCCCGTCGAATCTGGCCATTACCTGGCCAATTTGGGTGTCTCCGACACATTTCGCTCCCCAGATACTGGCTCTGTGTGTATATGAGGCGTGCGGGCGAGGCCGGTGTGGCCGTCATCCCAGTTCGTCATCCCATCCACCACGACGCTCTCGAAACGGAGAAACCCGGATGCACCGAGTATCGGCGGTCGTTGCCCTCGTGCTGTCCTTGATCGCGGGCACCTTGGTGACCCTTCCCGTCCCGGTCTGGGCGGAGACGCACTCCGGTGTCCTGGCAACGGTGCCACCGATGGTGTCGCCCCCGCTCGCGAGCGCGGCCAGCACTCCGCTCGACGACCCGCTCGCCACCGGCCCCGTCGCCAACACCTCGACGCCACCCCGTTCTCGGCTCGACCAACGGCAGCCGACCGGCTTTGTCGAGGGGGTCAGCCGGGAGCTGGTCGAGCGGCGTACGGCCACGTCGTCGGTCTACGTCAACCCGGACGGCACGAGGACGCTGAAGGCAACGACCCAGACGAAGTTCTACCGGTCGGGCGGCAGCTACGTCCCCATCGACAGCACGCTCGTTCCCGGCGCCACGCCCGGGACCTACCAGAGCCGGGCGAACACCTGGACGGTTGCGTTCGCACCGCTTCCGTCGGGTGTGACGATCACTTCGCCAGACGGTGAGCTGCGGTCCTCCCCCAAGGGTGCGGCTCCGGTAGCACCGGCCCTCGGTGCCGATCGCACTTCGGTGACGTACGTCGAGGCCTGGCCAGGGGTCGACCTGCGCTACCGCGTGGAGTCCGACCGGGTGAAGGAAGAGATCCTGGTCAAAGGCCCGAGCGGACCTAGCTCGTTCAGCTTCGCCACCAACACCGGGTTCTCGCCCAACCCAGACCTCCCCGGTGGCCTCGTGCCCGACGGGCCCGTGGGGCAGCACTGGCGGGTCGCGCCCGCGGCGGCCTTCGACGCCCAGGGCAAGCCGGCAACGGGCAGCGGGGTGGAGCAGACCCCCGGCGGCGATAGCTCCGCGCCCGAGCTCGGTGTCTCGGTCGACGCTTCGTGGTTGGCGGGCCTGCCGGCGGCGGCCTTCCCGATCGTGGTCGACCCGACGGAGGAGTTCTGGACCGGCGCCGAGGACTCGATCGCCTTCGCCAGCGATACCGGGAGCTGCCAGCCATGCCAGGTGTGGACCGGCAACTTCTTCACGGGCACCGACCGGTATTGGCGGACGGTCGTCAAGTTCCCCTACACCGAGCTTGCCGGGAGCCGCGTCCTCGACGCCGTCGTCAAGGTCGATGACAACCGCGTCAACCCGACGCCGCAGATCGTCGAGATGCACCACGCCACCGCCTTGAGCTACGACGGTGCGTCCGCCGGCCAGTGGATCGACAGCGACTACACGGACGGCGTTGCCGTGCTCGAAGATCCTCGCGTCGCCGCCTTCTACCAGGGGCGGGTCAACGCCGGCGACTTCGGCGCCTACGTCGGCTTCCGGGGATCGGAGACGCCGGGCGCCTTCACGTACCAGCAGCGGTGGGCGTTCGAGCTCATGGTCACCTACAACCGACCGCCCTCGGTGTCGTTGGTGCAGCCGGCCAACCAGTCGGCGCCGCACACGCTGAACCCGATGGTCGAGGCCACGTCCTCCGATCCCGACGGTGACGCCACAGAGCGTGATGTCACCGTCTACGCCGACAGCGCGCTGACGCAACCGGTCTTCTCGTACCAGATCGTCGGCGCGGGCGGTGCGGCTCTCCCCGACAACGTGGTGACGTGGGGGCACACCTACTACTGGCGGGCGCGGGTTTACGACGGATGGGATTGGGGCTCCGACAGCCCGGTATGGTCGTTCACGCCGACCAACGCCGCGCCGGCGAACCCCACGTTGGCCAGCCCACCCGACCAGGCGGTCTTCAACAGCACCGCGCTCCACTTCTCCACCAATGCGGTTGCCGATCCCGACGGCGACCAGGTGCAGTACCAGTTCCAGGCGGCGACCGGGCAGAGTGGCGACACCGGCGTGGTGACCGTGTCGCCATGGTCGACGAGCACCACATGGGACCCGCCGCCGGGGACGTTCGCCGACGGCGGGACGTACTACTGGACGGTGAAGGCGAGGGACGTCATCGGGGCCGAGAGTGCCAGGAGCGACGTGAGGAACTTCCGCGTCGACTTCCGCCTGGGCCAGCGTGCGAGCTTCCCGTACGACTCGCTCGGTGGTGCGTCGGTGAACCTGTCGAACGGCAACCTCGTCGTCGGCGCGGCCGGCCCGCAGTTCTCGACCCTGGGCGGCTCGGTGGGCGTGTCGCTGGCCTACAACTCCCAGGCCCCGCGCCTGCAGGGCCTCTACGGCGACTACTACCAAGACACCAACAACAGCCAGACCCTCGACGCCGGCGACGTCCGCATCATCCGCCGCCTGGACCCGCAGTTGAACTTCACCTGGCCGGACTCGCCGGTGAACGGCGTCGTCCCGGCCGACTCCTTCCTGGTCGACTGGAACGGGTACCTCACCAAGCCGGCGTCGGAGACGGCCACGCAATGGGTGTTCGAGGGAGATGCCGACGACTCGCTGCGCATCGACGTCGCCGGCACGAACGTCCTGAACAAGCCGTGCTGCGGCTCGTTCACCAGCACTGCGTTCACCCTGTCGTCCACCGGGCCGGCGGCCCTCCACGTCACCCTCTCCGAGGCCACGGCCGACGCCTACCTCCATCTCAAGATCCGGCCGGCCGGCCCCGGCGCCGGCACCGGCTCCGCCGTGCCGTCCGACTGGTTGTCGCCGACGGCTCCCCGCCTGCCGTTCGGCTGGGCTCGTGGGGGAGACACCTTCGCCGAGGCCGCCTACACCGCGCTCCGGCCCACGAGCAGCGGAACAACCGTGCTCGTCGACGACAGCGGCGCCGACCACCCGTTCACGTGGACGGGCACGGCGTGGAAGCCGCCGGCCAACGAGGACGGTGTCCTCACCAAGAACGACGACAACACTTGGACGCTGCTGTCCGACGACGGCTACCTCTACCGCTTCGACGCCGAAGGCCACCTCGTCGACCTCGTCTCCGCGGCCGACGACATCCACCCCGGCGCCCCCAGGTACCTCTACAGCACGGTCGCCGGCGGCACCCGCCTCGACGAGGTCAACGACGCCAGCAACCGGTCGATCTACTACAAGTACGGGCCTGAACGCGACGCCAACGGCAACCCCATCGGCACCGACCCGTGCCCCTCGGCGGGCGGCTACCAGCCGGTCCCGTCGGGCATGTTGTGCAAGGTCTTGTACTCGGGGTTCCGGGCCGGCGCTTCCACCGACCTCTACTACTCCAACGGGCAACTCGCCCGGATCGTGAATCCGGGCGGCGAGACGACCGACTTCGGCTACGACGCCCAAGGGCGCATGACGGCGCTGCGGGACGTGCTCACCAACGACCTCATCGCCGCGGGCGTGTTCTCCGACCCGGCGGCGACCACGCACCAGACGCTCATCGGCTACGACGCGTCCGGCCGGGTGGCGAGCGTCAAGAGCCCGGTGGCGTCGGCGGCGATGACGGAGGCGCAGCGGCCGGCGCACACCTACGACTACACCAACGGCACGCAGACCAAGGTCCTCGTCGCCGGCCTCGTCACCAACGGGGCCGCGGCCCGGACCGTGACCCTCGACGTCGACGGCCACGCCACCTCCGACATCGACGCCGCCGGCGTCACGACCACCAACACGTGGGACTCGTTCAACGACCGCGTCACCCGAACGGTCGCCGGTGGCCGGGTCTCGGCGTTCGTGTACGACCACGCCGGGCGGATCACCGACACCTACGGGCCGGGCTCCGCGGCCGAGGTCGACGCCCAACCGCCGACCGCGGCCCGCAAGACCACCGGCTACGACGAAGGTATGCGGGGACTCGCGGCCGCCTACTGGGCCAATCCGAGCCTGCTCGGCGCGCCCAAGCTGCACGCCACCGGTGCCGGCAACCCGACCGGCGCCCTCGACGTCGACTGGGGAAGCGGCGGCCCGGCCGGCCTGGTCGACGGCGCCGGCAACCCGGTCGTCGACGGATGGTCGGCCCGCTACACCGGCGAGATCGTGTTCCCCACCGCCGGCAACTATTCGATGCGGGCCTACAGCGACGACGGCGTCCGAGTGTGGGTCGATGACCAGCTCGTCTCCCAGCTCTGGACCGACCACGGCCTCACCTACAGCCCCGCCGGGAACGTCGTCGTGGCCGCGGCCAACACCCGCAAGCGCATCCGGGTCGACTACTACGAGCGCACGAGCGCGGCCATGGTCCGGCTCCTGTGGACACCCCCGGGCGGGGCCGAGCAAGTCGTCCCCGGCGCTGACCTGGCCCCGAGGTACGGGCTGGCTACCTCGGTCACCGACAACGGCGAACGCACCAACACCGAGTACGCCCGGCCCGAGCTCGGCCTGCCTACGGCCACCGTCGTCGATCCGTCGGGCCTGAAGCTGCGGACGACGACGAGCTACGAGCCGGCGGGCGCGGGCAAGTTCTTCCGCCGCACCGCCCGCAACCTGCCCGGCTCGCACGTCTACAAGTCCACCGTCGCCGGCGACCACCCGGCCAACGACTGGCGCCTCGGGGACGCGCTGGGCTCCTCGACGGCCGCCGACTCGGCCGGCACGGGACCGGGCACCTACGCCGGGGGCGTCACCCAAGGCGTGCCCGGCGCGCTCCTCGACGGCGACACCGCGGCCGCCTTCGCCGGCAGTGCCGATGGCCGGGTCGCGCTGCCCGACAACAGCATCCGCGGGCTGGGCGGCACGTCGACCACGGAAGCCTGGTTCAAGACGACCACCCCAGGCATCATCGTGAGCATGGCCGACGCGGCCTACCCCGCCACGCCAGGCCAGTACGTCCCGGTCCTCTACGTGGGTACCGACGGCAAGCTGCGGGGCGAGCTCTGGGGAGGCGGCGTCGGCCCGATCGCCACAGCCAGCAGCGTGGCCGACGACGCCTGGCATCACGCCGTGCTGACGGCCGCGAACAACACCCAGTCGCTGTATCTCGACGGCGCGTTGGTGGGCACGCTCGCCGGGACGATCGACCACCTCAGCATGGCCAAGACCGCGATCGGCACCGGCTACTGGTGGAACTGGCCGGCCGCCGGGAGCGGCTGGGGTTCGTTCACCGGCACCATCGACGAGGTCGCGGTCTATCCGACCGCGCTCTCGCCGACAGCCGTCCAAGCCCACTACCAAGCCAGCAGCTCCCGGGCTCGGGCCACGACCTACAGCTACTACGGCGCCACGGAAGCGCCATCGAGCGCGGCCGGGGCGTGCGCAGGCACTACGAGCGTGAACCAAGCCGGCGCCCCGAAGACGTCGACCAGCCCTGACCCCGACGGTGCTGGCTCGCAGCAACCGATCGCCCGGGAGTACCGCTATGACGCCGCCGGCCGGGCGCTCGCCTCCCGCGTGGTCGGCGATGCTGCATGGACCTGTACCGAATACGACGGCAGAGGCCGCGTGACCAGGATCACGCTGGCGGACGGCAAGAGCAGCACGTTCGCCTATGGCACGCCCGGACAGGTCACCAACACCTTCAGCGATTCCGACGGGATCACCCGGGTCACGGTCGCCAAGACCGACTGGATCGGCCGCCCCGTCGCCTACACCGACGAGCAGGGCACGCTCACCGAGACCGACTACGACCAAGCGGGCCGCGAGATCGCCGGCTACCGGACGTTCGCGGGTGGTGCGCGGGTGCAGCTCACCTCGTCGGCCTACGACACCACGACGGGCCGTCTGGCCAGCACCACCGAGTACCTCTCCGGGTCGGCCAAGACCACGACGTACGGGTACAACCCCGCCAGCGGCGAGCTCACCACGACCGCCCGCCCGAACGGGGTTACCACCACGGCCACCTACGACGCCAACCGCGCCTGGCTCAACGGCATCACCAACAAGCGCGGCACCGTGGAGCTGTCGCCGTGGACCTACACCTACTTCACCAACGGCAAAATCAACTCCGAGGCCACGACGGGCCGCACCCGCACGTTCACCTACGACAACGCCGGTCGGCTGAGCACGACGGTGGACGGTGCCACGACTCGCCGCTATGCGTATGACGCCAACAGCAACCGCTGTGCCATGGCGGCGACATGCGACGGCACCTTCACCTACGACAACGCCGACCGCCTGGTGACGTCGCCGGGCGTGAGCGGTTACAGCTACGACAGCCACGGCAACGTGACCGCCGCGGCCAAGACCGGTCAGCCCGGACCGAACAATCTCAACCAGACGTTCACCACTGATCCGGCGGGTGGGCCAAGCACGTTCCCCATCACCGCCGGCAAGGCAGGCCCGATCACCGCCAGCCTCAACTGGAGCGGCAACCTGCCGGCACCGGCCACGACGACCCGCACCGGCTCGCTGTCGCCAATGCAGGGCTCGTCGGCCGGCGTGAGCTTGCGCACCTCGAGCTACCTCACTGGTGCGCTGAGCTGGACGCAGGGGCAACACGACGTCAGCTCGACGATTCACAATCAGGTGTCGGGCACGGCGTACAAGTCCCAGACGATCGCGGCCACCGCGGTGGGCACGATCTCGGCCAGCCTCGATTGGACGAAGTCCAGCACCATTGGCCCCTACTGGCCGTTCGGGCATGTCGATCCGCTGCAGCCGGTGGACTACGGGATACCGGTATCGGCCAACGGCACGATCGACGTGAACGTCACGTGGCCGGAGCAGACGCCCAATCCGAATCTCGACCTGGAGCTGCTGGACCCGACCGGCGCGGTGGTTGCGTCCTCGATGCAGCCGGTAGGGAACCAGGAGTCGTTGACCTACCAGGTGACGGGGTTCTCCGCCTACCGCGACGCCCGGCTCTACGTCGCACGGGTGAAGGCCGTGGGCCCGGGATCGAACTTCACCATCGGCGACCAGTACCCGGTGTTCGCCGACCTTGACCTCGAGCTCTACAACCCCTCGGGCACCCGGGTCGCGGCAACCGGCGGCATCCGGAAGCCCGAATCGCTCACGTATGCCATGCCTGCTGGCTCGGCCGGCAACTACGAGCTGCGAGTGGCTAGTAGAGACTATTGGGCGAACTACACCGCGTCGGTGTCGACGCCGACGGCGGCGTACGCGGACGTGGCGGTGGCTGTCAAGGACGGTGCCGGCACCGTCGTCGCGTCCGACCGCGGTTCGGGTGGCACGGCCAACGTCGCCTTCGATCCGGCCAGCGCGGGCACCTACAGCGTGGAGGTCCTCAACAACTCGCCGGACATCTCCGTGCCGAGCTACTCGCTGGCCCAGACCGTCTCGACCCGCACGATGGATACGTGGACGTCAGGCGCCCTGCCCGCGTCCTCCTCGACCAGCCGCATCGTCTCCGCCGGTAGCGCGGGCACGCTGTCGAGCGCGGTGACCTACGGTCCAGGACAGCGCAGTAACTCCGCGTCCAGCAACGTCGGTGTCCCGGCCCAGGGAGTGTCCGACACGACGATCGCGGCGGCCGCGCCCGGCGTCATCACCCTTGATGCCACCGAGTCCTCGTGGGAGGCGGGCAAGGCCGTGTGGTCCCATGCGGCCGATCCCGTGCCCGTGACGACCTACCCGCTTCGGGTGTCGAAGAACGGGCAACTCGACGCCTATCTCGATTGGAGTCCGGCGACTCCGAACTCCGATCTGGACCTGGAGCTCACCGATCCTTCGGGGCTGGTGGTCGCTTCGTCCAGGAACACGAGCGGGAACAGCGAGCACGTCGTGTACTCCGTCACCGGCGTCGGCGCCTACCCTTCCTCGGCGACGTACACTCTGCGCGTGCTCGCCGTCGGCCCCCCGACCGCCTTCACCCTCAGGGCAGGATGGCCCTCGATCCCGGACCTCAGCCTGCAGCTT
>JAXDPV010000057.1:0-22810 GCA_034668185.1 Actinomycetota bacterium | reverse complement strand
CCTACCGCTCGCGCGTCGTGCGCGAGCCCAGGGTCGTGCTGGCCGAGATGGGCTGCGACGTCCCCGACGGCGCCGGCATCGCGGTGTGGGACTCGAGCGCCGAAGCCCGCTACCTCGTGCTGCCCCAACGGCCGGCCGGCACCGAGGGGATGGCCGAGGACGAGCTCGCCGCCCTCGTCACCCGCGACGCCATGATCGGCGTGGCCCGGCTGTGACCGACCTCGACCCGCCCAGGCGCAACGGCGAGTTGGCCTTCGACGCCCCGTGGCAGGGCCGGGCCCTCGGCCTCTGCCTGGCCGTGCTCGAGAAGGAGGGCCTCGGGTGGGACGCGTTCCGTCCCCACCTCGTGGCCGCCATCGGCGAGGCGCCCGACGCCGACTACTACGACCGTTTCGCCGTCGCCCTCGAAGCCTTCCTGGCCGACATCGGAGTTGCCCCGGGGGGATGACAGGCTGCGGGGATGTCGCGGCCGCCGTACCTCACGAAGCCCCGATGGTTGGTGGGCCACGTGATCGTGGTGGCGCTGGCCGTCCTCTTCGTGAACCTCGGCTTCTGGCAGCTCCGCCGGCTCGACGAGCGCCGCCAGCACAACGCCCTCGTCCTCGCCCGCTCGGCCACCACCACGGCGCTGGCCGACGGCGGCCCGCTCCCGTACCGGCGGGTGACGGCCACCGGCACCTTCGACCCGAACCATGAGCTGCTGGCCCGCTTCCGCAGCCGCAACGGCCTCCCCGGCTACGAGGTGGTCACGCCGCTGGTAACGGGCGTCGGGCCGGTCGTGCTCGTCGACCGCGGGTGGGTGCCCCTCGACGCCGGCGACCATTGGCCGGTGGCCTCGGCGGCCCCGCCCACCGGCGAGGTCACGGTCACCGGCCTGCTGGCGCCGAGCGAGGGCGGTGGCGTGCGCCTCGAACGGCGGGCGGGCCAGGCGCCGGTGATCGGCTCGATCGACGTCGCCGCGCTCGAACGGGCCAAGGCGGTCACCGAGGGAGACGTGTACCCGCTCCACCTCATCGCCGAGACGACCACGCCGGCGACGGCCGCCAACTATCCGGCACCCGTCGACCCGCCCGACCTGGGCGAGGGACCGCACCTGTCGTACGCCTTCCAGTGGTTCTCCTTCGCCACCGTCGGCGTCGTCGGTTGGATCGTGCTCCTGGCCCGCCGGGCGAGGAAGCCCGAGCCGGACGACGAGTGACCACCGACGCCGCCACCCTGCTGTTCGCCATCCTGGCGGTGGCCGCCGAGGCCGTGGTCGTGGGCACGCTGGCGCTCTGGCTCGTGGCCAGGCGATCGGCCTTCGCCCGCTACCGCGCCCTCGTCGGTCCCGACGGGTTGACCCTGGCCTTCGTGGTGGCGGCGGTGGCGACCGGCGGCAGCCTCTATCTCTCCGAGGTGGCCCACTTCACCCCGTGCCGGCTGTGCTGGTTCCAGCGGGCGTTCATGTACCCGCTGGTGCCCGTGCTCGGTATCGCCGCCTGGCGCCGGGCGGTCGGCCTGCGCACGGTCGCGATACCGATGGCCGTCATCGGTGCGACGATCTCGGCGTACCACGTACTGGTCGAGCGCTACCCCAACCTCGAGTCCAACGTGTGCGACCCCAACACGCCCTGCACCGCGATCTGGTTCCAGCGCTTCGGCTACCTGACCATCCCGGCGATGGCGCTTTCGGCCTTCGCCCTCATCGTCACCCTGCTCCTCCTGTCCACCCACCAACAAGGCGAATGATCGTGAGCCCTCGTCAACCTCCCCCGCGGCGCAAGCCCCTCGTGCCCATCGTGATCGGCGCCATCGTGCTGCTCGGCGTCGTCGCCGTCCTCGCCAGCCGCGGGTCGAACACGCACAAGGACGCGTCGGGCAGCACCACCGGCACGACCTCGGCGTCGGGCTCGGCCTCGGTCTCGGCCGGAGCCGAACAGCAGCCGGTCACGATCACCGGCGACAACTTGCCCGACCTGCCGGCCACCGGCACCACCGACGCGGCCGTCGGCACCAAGCTGGCCGAGATCCACGGCAAGACGTTCGCCGGCGACGGCCTCGACATCGTCGCCGACGGCACCCCCAAGGTGATCTTCTTCGTCGCCCACTGGTGCCCCCACTGCCAGCGGGAGGTGCCCTTGATCGTCGACTGGATCAAGCAGAGCGGCGAGCCTCAAGGCGTCGGCCTCTACGCCGTGGCCACCAGCACGACCCCGCAACGACCGAACTACCCGCCCTCGTCGTGGCTGACGCGGACCGGATGGCCGGTGCCGACGATCGCCGACGACGCCAAGGGCACCGCGGCCAATGCCGTCGGCCTCACCGGCTTCCCGTTCTTCGTGGCCACCAGCGGCGACGGCACCGTGGTGGCCCGCCGCAGCGGCGAGCTCACGGTGTCGGAGCTCGAGCAACTCGTCGCCGCCGCCCGCAGTGCGGGAGGATCGGCGCCATGACACTCCAGGACGTAGTGGAGCAGTACGGGGCGGCGTGGAACGAGGAGGAGGCGGGGGCGCGGCTGAAGCTGCTCGACGGCGCATGGGCCGACGGCGGCGTCTACTGCGATCCGACGGCCAACGTCGAGGGGCGGGACGCCCTGTCGGCCCACATCGGCGGCTTCCGTTCGCTGATGGCCGGCGCCCGCCTCGAGCTCACCAGCGGGATCGACGAGCACAACGGCTTCCTGCGCTTCGCGTGGAAGGTCATCGGGGCCGACGGCAACGACGTGATGGAAGGCGTCGACTTCGGCGAGCTCGGGCCCGACGGCCGCATCACCCGGATCGTGGGCTTCTTCGGGCCGCCACCCGCGCAAAGCTGACCCCGCCCGCGGTCACCTCGCCCACGTCGTGGCCCGGCGTCACCGCCAGGGTGACGGCGGTGATGGCCTCCATCCCGGGTTCGGAGGCGACGATGAAGTCGAGCCGCTGGCGGCCGCCGTCGAGGGCGATCGACGTTCCGTCGAGGTCGGCGCCCAGCACCTCGGCCCAGCGCCCGGCGACCGAGGCCGGCGAGGCGCAGGCCACCGTCAGCCCGACGATGCCGGTGCCGGCCTCGAACGCCGGTGCCCCGCCCGTCCAGGACGGCCCGCCCCATCGCCACGACGACGGCGGGAGAGGCTGGTCGAGCGACACGATGGCGCCGGGTACGTCCTTGGGGTGGAGGTGGGTGCCGGCGATGTCGGCCAGGTCGGCCTGCCACACCACCCGGATGCCGAGGGCCGCGACCCTGGCCCTGGCCGCGGCCAAGTCGTCGAGCTGGAACAGGGCCATGTAGCCGCCGGCCTCGAGGCCGTGCTTGGCCAGGTAGCGGCCCGCGGTCGTGCCCTCCCGCACCGGCGCCACCACCTCGACGAAGGTGTCGCCCACGGCGAAGACGGCGTTCTCCAGCCCGAACTCGCCGACCCCGGGATCGGCGAAGCCCGGGGCTAGTACGTCACCGAGGGTGGCCTCCAACTCGGCCGTGGTCGCGCGCAGAGAGGCGGAGACCAAGGCGATCTGGCGGAGGCGGGTCATTTTGCCCACCGTAGGCGGCCCGGATGAGGGATGCGGCCTAGTCATACCGGTTTGTGCCTGTTCACCAACCGCAGTACGTGGTTGCCTTTCCACTATGCGTGCGGGGAAAATGCGGCTCGGCTGGCGTACCGGGATCGGCGTCGTGTTGTCGCTGGCCCTGGTCACGGGTTCGGCCGCCCCGGCGGGGGCCTCGCTCCTCGGCGGCCTCGTGGGCGGGCTCATCGGGACGACCACCGGCCTGGTGGGCGGCGTCCTCGGCATCGTCACCGCCGGTTGGGACGACGGCGCCACCACCGCACCCACGCCCATGAGCGACGTGGTCAAGGCCGTGGGCGCCGACCGCGCCTGGGGCCGCGGCTACGACGGCTCCGGCGTCACCGTGGCCGTCATCGACTCGGGCGTGGCCGCCGTCGACGGCCTCACCGCCAGCGGCAAGGTCGTCAACGGTCCCGACCTCTCCTTCGAATCGCAGAGCGACGCCTACCGCTACCTCGACACTTTCGGCCACGGCACCCACATGGCCGGCATCATCGCCGGGCGCGACGTCGGGACCCAGGGCTCGTTCAAGGGCGTGGCCCCCGGGGCCCGCATCGTCAGCCTCAAGGTCGCCACCCGCGAGGGCGCGGCCGACGTCTCCCAGGTCATCGCCGCCATCGACTGGGTGGTGCAGCACCGCAACGACCCCGGCCTCAACATCCGGGTGCTCAACCTCTCCTACGGCACCGACGGGACCCAGGACTACCTCGACGACCCGCTGGCCATGGCCGTCGAGTCGGCGTGGCGCAACGGCATCGTCGTGGTGGCCGCCGGCGGCAACGACGGCACCCAGCGGTCGTCGCTGGTGAACCCGGCGACCGATCCCTACGTCCTCGCCGTCGGCGCCGTCGACCTCGCGGGCACGGTGTCGGCCGGCGACGACCAGGTCGCCCCCTTCTCCAGCCGGGGCAGCTTGACGAGGGGTGTCGACGTCGTCGCCCCCGGCGTGTCCATCGCCAGCCTGCGCGACCCGGGCTCGGCCATCGACGACGCCCACCCGAGCGCCGTCGTCGACGGCCGGTTCTTCCGGGGCAGCGGCACCTCGCAGGCCGCGGCCGTCGCTTCTGGCGCGGCTGCCGTCCTCCTCGACGCCCGCCCCGACCTCACTCCCGACCAGGTGAAGGCCCTCCTCGAGAACACCGCCACCCCGTTGGCCTCGACCGACCTGCAGGGCCAAGGCGCGGGCCGCATCAACGTCGACCTCGCCACCCGCAGCCTGGTCCCGTCGATCTCTGCCGTCCGACAGGTGTGGCCCCAGGCCACCGGCACCGGCTCGCTCGAAGGGGCCAGAGGCACGAACCACCTCGCCGAGGACGGCATCGATCTCGCCGGCGAAGAAGACGTGATGGGTATGCCGTGGAACGGGGTGGCGTGGGCGCCACGATCGGCCAGCGGCACGGCCTGGTCGGGCGGCTCGTGGAACGGCGCCGACTGGACCTCCACCTGCTTCTGCTCGACGTCGTGGTCGGGCTCGGCGTGGACGGGCAAGACCTGGACCGGCAAGACGTGGACGGGCAAGACGTGGACCACCGGCGAGTGGGCCGGCAAGACATGGACGGGCAAGACCTGGACCGGCAAGACGTGGACGGGCAAGACCTGGACCGGCAAGACGTGGACGGGCAAGACCTGGACCACGCCGATGGCCTCCTCCGCCCGCTGACATGAGCGAGGATCAACCGCCGGCCAGACGCCGGGTCTACGCCTTCGCCGCCGCCGTCTGTGTGGCCGCGGCGACCGGCACCGTCTTCGGCGTCGTCGGCCTCACCGCCGGTGGGGCCGTGCGAGTGCCGTGGCTGCTGATCGCCGTGGGCTTCGCCCTCACCGAGATGTTCCCCGTGCATTTCGAGCACCGGCGGGAAGCGGTGTCGTTCTCGCTGAGCACGATCCCCTTGGTCGTGGGCCTCTACACCGTCGACCCCATCGGCCTGGTGGCCGCGGCCGTGCTCGGCCGGGGAGCCGCGCTCTACTTCCACCGCCGGTCGCGAGGCTTCAAGCTCGCGGTCAATGCCAGCATGATCTGGCTCGAAGCGGTGGTGGCCGTGCTGGTGTTCCGCTCGCTGTCGATGGGCGACACCGCCGGGGCGATGACGTGGGGCGCGGCCTTCGCCGCGGCCATGGCGTGCGACCTGGTGCAGACCTCGGTGCTGGCCACCGCCATCAGCCTGTACCAACGGGCGTGGGAACGGGGCGTGCTCGGGTCGCTGGTGATCGGCACCCTCGCCTGCCTGATCGACACCTGCGCCGCGCTGCTCGCGGTCACCTTGCTGTTCGACGAGCCCGCCGCCCTTGGCTTCCTCGTGGTGGTGCTGGCCATGCTGGTCGTGTCGTACCGGATCTACAGCACCCTGCGCGAGCAGCACCAGCAGCTCTCGCAGCTCTACGACTTCACCAGCCAGATGGGTGACGCCGTGCTGGCCGAACGGGTGCTGCCGGCGTTGCTCGAACAGACCCGCGAGCTCATGCACGCCGAGTCGGCGTGGATGGAGGACGCCGACACCGTCGGCCGCATCGAGGTCGACCGCCCGGAGCTGCTCGACGACGGCGTGATGGCCGCGCCCCTCGTCGGCCCCGACGGCAACCGCATGGGCACGCTGGTCGTGGGGGAGCGCAGCGGCGAGGTGCGGTCGTTCACCGGCGACGACCTCCGCCTGTTCGCCACCCTGGCCAACCACGCCAGCGTCTCCCTCGGCAACAGCCAACTCCTCGAACAGCTACGCGAGCAGGCCGCCTACTCCGAGCACCAGTCGTTGCACGACGCCCTCACCGGCCTCCCCAACCGGGTGCAGTTCGGCCAGCGACTCGACGCCCGGCTGGCGCTGGCCGAGGCCGGGCCGGTCGCGGTGCTGCTGCTCGACCTCGACCGCTTCAAGGACGTCAACGACACCCTCGGCCATCCCTACGGCGACGCGCTGCTGCGCGAGGTCGGCGACCGCTTGCGGACGGCTCTGCGCGAGGGCGACATGATCGCCCGCCTCGGCGGCGACGAGTTCGCCGTGCTGTTGCCCGACGTGCGCTCGGCCGACGCCGCCGTCCACGTGGCCCGCGGCATCATCGCCGTGCTCGAACGCCCCTTCCACATGCCCGACATGGCCGACGTGGCCGACGTGTCGGTCGGGATCGGGGCCAGCATCGGCGTGGCCGTGGCCCCGCAGCACGGGACCGAGGGCCACGTGTTGCTGCAGCGGGCCGACGTCGCCATGTACACGGCCAAGGCGGACCAGACCGGGGTCGAGCTCTACGACCTGGACCGCGACGACCACACGACCCAACGGTTGTCGCTGGTCGGCGAGCTGCGGGAGGCCATCGCCGACGGCAGCCTGGAGGTGTATTACCAGCCGCAGGTCGACCTGCGCAGCGGGCGGATGCTCGGCGTCGAGGCCCTGGTCCGTTGGGTCCACCCGCGGCACGGCTTCATCGCCCCGGACGACTTCATCCCCGTGGCCGAGCAGGCCGGCCTCATCGGCCCGCTGACGACGTTCGTGTTGCGCCGCGCCCTGGGCGAATGCGCCCGCTGGCGCGACGAGGGCCGGCCGTTGCGGGTGTCGGTGAACCTGTCGGCCCGCAGCCTGCTGCAGATCGCGCTGCCGGCCGAGGTGGCGGCGCTGTTGGCCGAGGCCGACGTTCCGGCGTCGCTGCTGTGCCTGGAGCTCACCGAGACGAGCATGATGGTCGATCCCCGGCGCACGGTCGACACGCTCCACCGGTTGCGGTCGCTCGGCATCACCATCGCCATCGACGACTTCGGCACCGGCCACTCGTCGCTCGCGTACCTGAAGCAGCTTCCCGTGGGCGAGATCAAGATCGACAAGTCGTTCGTGCTCGGGATGCGGGCCGACCGGTTCGACGGCGCCATCGTGTGCTCGATCATCGACCTGGCCCGCCACCTGTTGGTGCCCGTGGTGGCCGAGGGCGTGGAGGACGACGACCTGGCCCGCCGGCTGCTCGACGCCGGCTGCGCCTTCGGCCAGGGCTACGGGTTCGGCCGGGCCATGCCGGCGTCCGAGCTCGACGAGTGGATGGACGCCCGGGGGCGTACGGTGGGCAGCCATGAGCGAGTGGCTGGAACGAGCCCGTGAGCACCGAGCGGGGTTGCGAACGGCGATCGGCCGGGTAGAGCGGGCCCTTTCCGGGCCGGCGGGCAGTGGCCGGGCCGAGCCCTGGTCGAAGGAGTTGCGGGAGGAGTTGATCGACCTCACCGCCGCCCTCGACCTCCACATCGTGACCACCGAGGCCGACGACGGGTTGCTGGCCGACATCGTGTTGGCCGACCCCCGGCTCGCCCACCGGGTGGAGTTGACCAAGGCCGATCACGTGGCCTTGCGCCAGGTCTCTTCCGCGGCCATCGGGTTGGTGGATTCGGTGGCCGACGACGCTTCGGTCGCGGCGGCCCGCGACGCCGTGGTCGAGCTGCTCACGGCGCTCGTCCGCCATCGCCACCTCGGCGCCGACCTGGTCTACGAGGCCTACAACGTCGACATCGAAGCGAGCGACTGATGGCGACCTTCGACCTGGTGATCAGGGCCGGGAGCGTGGTCGACGGGACGGGCGCGCCGGCCCGCACGGCCGACGTGGCCATCCGCGACGGCGAGGTGGTCGAGGTCGGCCGGGTGCGCGACTCCGCGGCCCGCGAGATCGACGCCGACGGTGCGTTGGTGGCGCCCGGGTTCGTCGACATCCACACGCACTACGACGGCCAGGCCACGTGGGACAGCCAGCTCGTGCCCTCGGCGTGGCACGGCGTCACCACGGTGGTGATGGGCAACTGCGGCGTTGGGTTCGCGCCGGTGAAGCCCGACGACCACCAGCGTTTGATCGAGCTGATGGAGGGCGTCGAGGACATCCCGGGGGCGGCGCTGCACGAGGGCCTCACGTGGGAGTGGGAGAGCTTCCCCGAGTACCTCGACGCCATCGAGCGCCGGCCCCACGACATCGACGTCGCCGCCCAGGTGCCCCACGGCGCCCTGCGGCTGTTCGTGATGGGCGAGCGGGGCGCCAACCGGGAGACGGCTTCGGCCGACGAGATCGCGGCCATGGGCGAGATCGTGCGGGCGGCGGTGGCGGCCGGGGCCCTCGGGTTCACGACCTCGCGCACCCTCAACCACCGCACCAGCCGGGGCGAGCCCACGCCGACCTTGACCGCCGCCCGCGAAGAGCTCGTCGGCATCGCGTCGGGCGTCGGCGACGCCGGCACCGGCGTGCTCCAGGTGGTCACCGACTTCCTCGACATCGACTACGAGTTCACGACCTTCCGTGAGATGGTCGAGGCATCGGGCCGGCCGCTGTCGGTGTCGCTGTCGCAGGCTCGGCAGCGGCCGACGCGCTGGCGGGAGGTGCTCGACCTCTTGGCCGAGGCCAACGCCGACGGCCTGGAGATGCGGGCCCAGGTCGCGGCCCGGGCGGTGGGGGTGCTCAACGGCCTGCAGGGCACGCTGACGCCGTTCTCGTTCACCGAGGCCTATCGCGAGATCGCGGCGTTGCCGTTGGCCGAGCGGGTACACGCCTTGCGCGACCCTTCGGTGCGGGCGCGGATCATCGAGCAGGACGACACCGTCAGCGCCAAGCTGCCCTTCGACCGCTACGCCGACATGTACCCGTTGGGCGACCCGCCCGACTACGAGCCCTCGGCCGACGACAGCCTGGCCGCCGAAGCCAGGCGCCGGGGCGTGAAGGCCAACGAGCTGGCCTACGACCTCCTGCTCGAGGACGAGGGTCGGGCGTTCCTCTACACGCCGTTCCTCAACTACGTCGAGGGCGACCTGGAGGTGGCGAGGGAGCTGCTGGTCGACGACAACACCGTGCCCGGCTTGTCCGACGGCGGAGCCCACGTCGGCATGATCTGCGACGCCTCGTTCCCCACCACGCTGCTCACCCATTGGGCACGCGACCGCCGGCGGGGCGAGCGCATCCCGCTGGTCGACGTCGTCGCCTGGCAGAGCCGTTCGACGGCGGCGGCCGTGGGGCTGCTCGACCGGGGCCTGCTGGCTCCCGGGATGAAGGCCGACGTCAACGTGATCGATTTCGACAACCTCACCTTGCGCCGGCCGACGATGGCCTTCGACCTACCGGCCGGCGGCAAGCGGTTGCTGCAGCGGGCCGAGGGCTACCTGCATACGTTCGTCTCGGGCGTCGAGACCTACGCCGGGGGCGAGCACACCGGCGCCCTGCCCGGCGTGCTCGTGCGGGGCGCGCAGCCATCACCCGAGTCGTGAGCCCGTCCTCGTTGCGGGCGGCGCGGGAGGCGGTCGTGCGCGAGCACATGGCTTCGGAGAACGACCTCGACTTCGACCGGACGTTGGCCACGTTCGCCCATCCCCGGTACGAGTTGATGGCGACCGGTGACGTGTTCGACGGTCCCGACGCGGTGCGCGACTACTACGCCCGCACCCGGGCCGACTTCCCCGACCAACGCAACGAGAACGCGGTGTTGTCCTCCACCGACGAGGGCGTCTGGGTGGAGTTCGACCTGCTCGGCACCCACTCGAAGTTGGGCCGCGCCTTCAGGTCGCGGATGGCGGCGTTGTTCCTGTTCGCTCCTGACACCGACCGGATCGTGTGCGAGCGGGTCTACTTCGACACCGCCTCGATCCGTCGCCAGCTCACCGGAGACTGACGGGGTCGCCGACCTTCACCGTGCCGGCGCCGATCGAGTCGCCGTAGACGCCGGCGCAGGCCCACTGGCCGCCGCCGATCTCGATGCGGTTGTTGCGGGCGATCGTGAGGAGGAGGCTCGGGTCGCGGTCGAGGCCCAGTGTCGGCTGGGCCAGCGTCGTCATGATGCAGCGCATCGTCGGGAGCGTGACCCGCATCCCGGTGGCGGCGTCGTCGGGGCCGAGGCCCACGGTCTTGCCGACCCACTCGTTCTCCACGAAGCCCTCGTCGTCGGCGTCGACCACGACGTTGGGCCGGTAGCGGCGGACGTCGAAGTCGCCGTCGGGGTGGAGCTCGGCAAGCCGGTGGAGGGTGGCGGTGGTCATGAGGTGGAGCGAGGCCACGTCGAAGAACGTGCCCGGTGGGGCGACCAGGCCCATGGCGATGTCGCTCACCGTCTCGCTCGGATCGTCGGTGGTGATGCGGGTGGAGGCGATGAAGGCGTCGGGGGCCAGGCCGTCGACGCCGTCCGGCCAGGTCTCCTCCATCGTCGGCTGGCCGCTCGGCACCGAGGTGAGCTTGGCCGGCCGCCCGAGGAAGGCCTCGATGGCCTTGTCGATGCGGTGGTCGTCGCTGCGCACGGCCTCGCCGTCGGGGAAGGTGACGGTGATCGGCGGCGGTGCGTCGCCTGGCGTGGGCTCGTCGACGAAGGCCGCCGCCAACTCCAGCACCCGCCCCCACTTGCGGGGGTTCTTGGCGCTCACCACCTTGCCGTCGTCGGGGTCGACCAGGGCGTAGGCCCGGTCTCCGACCACGCCCCGCTCGGTCAGCCTGACCTCGCCGACCGACTGGCCGAGCATCGACTTGCACGGGAACCGCCACAGCGAAGCGACCTGCACGGGCCGAGCGTAGGTGGACTAAGAGAGGGGATGCCCGATCCCGACCTCGACTCGCTGCTCGCCTCGATGCCGTTCGCCGTCCTCTGCGGCGTCCGGCTGCGGTCGGCCGATGCCGGTGAGGTCACCGCCCGCCTGGTCTGGGCGCCCGAGCGCTGCACCACCGGCGGCGCCCTCCACGGCGGCGTCCTCATGACGCTGGCCGACTCGACCGGCGCGGTGTGCGCGTTCTTGAACCTCCCGCCCGGCGCCACCACCTCGACCATCGAGTCGAAGACGAACTTCTTCCGCGGCGTCCGCGGCGCCGAGGCCTACGTCGATGCGGTCAGCCGCCCGCTCCACGTCGGTCGCACCACCATCGTCGTCCAGACCGACCTGCACGACCACCGGGGCAAGCGCGTCGCCCAGGTCACCCAGACGCAAGCGGTGATCGCCTAGCCCGCCGAGGCGCAGTCCGTCTTCAGCACGAGCACGGCCATGTCGTCGTTGAGGGGGGCGTCGCCGAAGCCGCGGACGGCGGCCTGGACGTGCTCGGCGATGGCGGTGGCCCGGGCCGACGTACCGGCGGCGTCGAGGGCGCCGACGAGACCGATGGTGTCGAAGAAGTCACCGCCGCTGCGGCGTTCGGAGACGCCGTCGGTGAACATCACCACGACGTCGCCCGGCGCCAGCGGGTAGCTGGCCTCGTGGACCTCGACGTCGGGGACCACGCCCATCACCGTGCCCGACCGCCCGAGCTCGGTGAGGCGCCCGCCGGCCCAACGGACGGGCAACGGGTGGCCGCCGGCGCAGACGGTGAGGGTGTGGCCGCCGTCGTCGTCGGCGGTCAACAAGGCCAGGGCGACGGTGCAGAAGCGGGGCTCGAAGTCGCCGACCTTGTGCGAGCGCAACAGCATTTCGTTGAGGTGGCGCAGGATGCCGGAAGGCGTCTCGCCGGTGATCGCCGCCGAGCGGATCGTGTGCCGGGCCAGCGAGGTGAGCTCGGCGGCGGCGATGCCCTTGCCCCGCACGTCGCCGATCGTCACCAACCAGCGGGAGGCGTCGATCGCGAAGGCGTCGTAGAAGTCGCCGCCCACCTCCGAGCCCGCGGCCACGTAGGCCGCGCCCAGGTCGATGCCGGGGATCGACGGCAGCACCGGCGGCAGCAACGACGACTGCAACGTCTCGGCCACCAACGTGCGCTCGGCGAACAGCCGGGCCCGGTCGAGGGTGAGCCCGCCCCGCACGGCCAACTCGCGGGCCAGGAGGTAGTCGGCCTCGGGCATCGAACGGCCGGCGTCGTTGGCCAATGCGAGCCCGCCGATCACCCGGCCGCGGGCCTCCAACGGGATCACCGCGGCCGAGCCGAAGCCGAACCGATCGAGGAACAGGCCCGGCTTGGCCGTCGGGAACCACTGGGCCTCGCCCGTGCGCAACACCTCGCCGATGCCGGCCAGCTCGGCCGCGCTGATCGGGGTGCGCTCGATCTGCTCGTCGAAGAACGCCGATCGCACCGGGTCGTGGTGGTGCATCAACAGCGGCTCGGCCACGCCCCGGTCGTCGAGCATGGCGATCACGCCCATGTCGGCCAGGCGGGGGACGATGAGGTCGACCAGGGCCCGGGCGGTCGTGGCCGGTTCCAGGGTGGCGGCCAGCCGGCCGGTCGCCTCGGCCAGGAAGGCCAGCCGCCGGGACGCTTCCTCGGCCTCGCGCCGGGCGGCGGCGGTGGCGGCGAACAGTTGGGCCCGGTCGATGGCCTGGGCGCAGAGGTCGGCAAGCGACTGCAGGAAGGCCTGCTCCTGGGCGTCGAACGTGCGGGGCCTGGCGAAGCCGACGGTGAACACGCCGACCGGGCGGCCGTCGCGCAGGATCAGCGGCACCACCGCGAACGCCTCGCCCACGGCGTCGACGTCGGCGAACACCGGGTAGCGCTGGTCGCGCTCCTCGATCGAGCCGAGGAAGATGATCTCGCCCGAGCGCACGGCGTCGCCCGCGGGCAAGGGTGCGTCCATCGGGAAGCGGTGCCACTGCTCGGCGACGCGCTGGTCGTAGCCGACCTCCTTGACGAGCTCGAAGGTGACCCCGTCGGCGTCGACCAGGCACAGCGAACCCGTCCGCCCGCCGAGCACGGCCGAGCCCTTCGACACGATCACGTCGATGACCTCGGCCGGCGTGGTGGCCGCGGCCAGCCCGGCCGACACCGCCTGCAGGCTGGCCAGGCGGGGCCCTTCGACGGTCTCGGCTTCCACCACCACGGCCGTGACCGCACCCGACGCATCGAGCAGCCGCCGGGTGGTCAAGGGCACACGGTCGTCGATCAATGAGGCCAGCAACCGGCCTTCGGCGTGGGCCGCGGCCACCCCGAACTGCCGCTCGGCGGCCGCGTTCCAGAACGTCACCACGCCGTCGGCATCGGTCACCACGACCGGATGCAGGAGTACGCCCAATACCTCGGGGCCCGCCAAGCCGAAGACGGTCATGCCGGCCAAGGATTCGGCGCCCCACCGTCCCGCACCTGCCTGACGAACTCGCCGAGGAACCACCGGCGGTACGCGACCAGGTCGGGCGGCGAGGCCATGGTGAGCAGGTGGTCGCCGGCCATGCAGTATTCGTCGGCCTGGTCGAGGAGTTCCTCGAGGTGCCGGCAGGCCTCGACGACGTCGGCGGGCACGTTGTACTCGAGGTCGATGGTGGGCCGGCCGTCGGCCACGGCCTGGTCGAGCTCGAGCTGCGAACCCGCGGTGAAGGCGCCATAGCGGCCCTGCAGGTCGTCGACCAGGGCCAGCAGGCGGGCGGGCACGTCGGCCGCGTCCGGGTCGTCGGCCTGGGCCCGGAGATAGGTGAACTCCCGCATGAGCTCGTCGCTGTGCTCGCCCGCCTTGGCGTGGATGTCGACGGGCAGGCCGACGAGCACCACCCGCCTGAGGTCGTCAGCCATCGACCGCCGCCAGCTCGAACCACACCCGCTTGCCGCCCGAAGGCAGCGCCTCGGCGTCCCACTTCCGTGCGGTGCCGGCCACCATGGCCAGGCCCCGGCCCGTCCCCGACAGCATCGAGTAGTGCCGCACCGCGGGAAGCCGGGGGCTGCCGTCGCGCACCTCGACCCGCAACACCCTCCCGTGGCGGGCCGCCGTCTTCAGGCGCACGTACACCCGGATCTCGGTCCCGGCGTGGAGCACCGCGTTGGTGACCAGTTCGCTCAGTAGGAGCACGGCGTCGTCGGCGAACTCGCCGGCGTCCCACTCCTCCAGCGCGCCGACGAGGAAGCGCCGGCAGGCACGGGCGCTCGCGGGGTCGGGCGGGAAGGTGGTGGAGGCGGTGGGCATTGGCCTGCTCCGCCAGGCTAGGGCATCAGAACAGCTTTAACTCGGGAGTGGCCAGGCCCCGCAGGGTGTCATAGTCGACGACCACGCAGCGGATGCCCCGGGCCTCGGCCAGGGTGGTGGCCTGCGGCTTGATGGCGGTGGCGGCGAGGATGCCGCGCAGGCCGGCGAGGCGGGAGTCGTGGGACAACCGTTCGAGGTAGCGGGTGAGCTGGTCGACGCCGGCGATCTCGCCGATCCGCTTGATCTCGATGGCCACCGGCCGGCCCTCGGCGTCGCGGCACAGCAGGTCGACCGGGCCGATGTCGGTGGGGTACTCGCGCTTCACCAACCGGAGACCGGGGTCGAGCACGCCGGGGTTGGCGGCCAGCAGCTCCTGCAGGTGGGCCTCGACGCCGTCCTTGGTCAGGCCCGGCTCGGCCCCGAGCTCGTGGCGCACGTCGGAGTGGACCTCGGTGATGGCGATCGTCAGCGTCTCGCCCTTCGGGTTCCGCACCACCCACCGCCGGCCGCCGTCCTCCTCGACGAGGGTGCAAGGGCACGTCATCCAGTTGAGCGGCTTGTAGGCCCGGTCGTCGGAGTGGATGCTGACCGACCCGTCGGCCTTCACCAACAGCAGGCGGGTGGCCGGCGGCAGCTCGGCCCGCAACCGTCCCTCGTACTGCACCGAGCAGGTCGCGATGACGAGGCGCACGGCCTCATCATGACGCCAACTTGGGGATCACCTCGTGCTTGTAGAAGTCGAAGAACGTCTCCTGGTCGGGCCCGATCTGGTGGACGTAGACCGTGCTGTAGCCGGCGCGGGCGAACTCGGCGATGGCATCGAGGTGGCGCTCGGGGTCGTTGCCGCAGACGATGGACGACGTCAGGTCTTCCTCCCGCACCAGCGGGGCCAAGGCCTCGAAGTCCTGGGGCCGGGGCAGGTCGGTCATGGCCCCGCCGTTGATGGCGCCGTTGGGCCACACCTCGACGATCGTCTTACGGGCCCGTTGCTCGTCGCCGTCGGCATCGACGCACACCTTGAGCTGGCCGACCTTGGGCTTGCCCTCGCCGCCGTTGGCCTCGAAGGCCTCGACGGGCTCGGTCTTGGGCGCGGTGCTCACCAGGCCGTCGCCGATCTTGCCGGCCAGCGCGGCCGAGCGCCGGCCACTGGCGGCCACGTAGATCGGCGGCGGCTGTTCGGTGATGCCGAAGAGTTGGGTCGACTCGACGGTGTAGTGCTCGCCCTGGTGGTTGACGGGCTTGCCTTCGAAGAGCCGGCGGATGATCGAGACCGCTTCTTCGAGCATGTCCCGGCGCACCGGCACCGGCGGCCAGTCGCCCCCGACCACGTGTTCGTTCAAGCGCTCGCCGGTGCCCACGCCGAGGAAGAAGCGGCCGGGCATGAGGGAGGCGGCGGTGGCGGCGGCGTGGGCCACGATGGCCGGGTGGATGCGCCGGATGGGTGCGGTCACGCCGGTGCCGACCTCGAGGGTCTCGGTCGCCCGGGCGATGGCGCCGAGCACGCCCCACACGAACGGGGCGTTGCCTTGCGTGGTCGTCCAGGGGTGGATGTGGTCGGAGATCATGGCCGTGGCGAAGCCGTCCTCCTCCGCCCGCACGGCCAGGTCGACGAGCCGGGCCGGCGGGTGCTCCTCCGACGAGAGCCAATAGCCGAGGCGGAACGGGGGCGTGGTCTCAGCCATCGTGCTCGTCGTGGACGAGGTCGCGCCGGCGGACGATGCCGATCCACCGGCCTTCGACGGTGGTGACCAACGCCCTGGCCAGGTCGCGGCGGCGGAAGTAGTCGGCCATCTCCTCGATGGGCAGGCTCGGCCGGAACGTGCTCGGGCCCGGTTGGGCCGCGTCCACGACCGGGGTGTCGGGGGCCAGGCCGAGGGCTTCGCGCCTGAGCACGCCGATGACCACCCGGTCGTCGTCGACGACGACCGCGATGCCTTCGGTGTTGTCCTCGTCGAACGCCTTGGCCGCGTCGGCCAGCGTGGCCCGGGCGTGGACGAGGGGCACGTCGTTGCGGGCGATCGAGCCGATGCGGGTGCTCGGGCCGTGGGTGCCTTCGAAGGGCAGGCCGTCGGCCAGCCACGCCGCCTTGCCGACCATGTAGTCGTAGACGTCGGTGAAGCCCAGGAGCTCGAGCCGGCGGGCCGCCCGTGGGCTGAGGTCGCACTGGTAGTCGAAGCAGTAGACGACGGTCGCCCGGTCCGGGTCGAGGCCGGCCACCGCCTCCCTCGTCAGGTCGACCAGCGGGATGCAGCGGGCGCCCGGGAGGTGTTCCTGGTCGTATTCGGATGCGGGCAGGACCTCGACCAACTGGACGCCGCCCCCGTCGAGCATGTGCTCGAGGCCTTCGGTGTCGATGCACGTCGCCATGCCCGGGTCCCTACCCCGGGTGCGGCCGCCTCAGGCGCTGGGGTGGGCGTCGACCCGCTCGACGGTGCAGTTCGCCCCGCTGTTGGCCAGGTTCCTCGAGGTGGTGCCGGTGGCGGTGAAGTCGACCGACTTGTTGGGGCCGACCTTGTTGACGGCGGCGTCGGAACTGGCAACGGCGGCGCCGCTCGAGTCCTTGAACACGACCCTCACGGTGAAGTCGAAGGCGGCCGACGCCTTGTTGGTGAGGGTGGCGGTGTAGGTGATCGAGTTGCCGTTCTGCACGCAGGTCTTGGGCTCGATGGCGTAGTTGGCGGCCACCGCCGGCTTGGCCGTGGTGGTCGTGGCCGCGGGCTTGGCAGTCGTGGTGGTGGCTGCGGGCTTGGCTGTCGTGGTCGTGACTACGGCCGGCTTGGCCGTGGTGGTGGCCGCCGCGGCTGCCGTCGTGGTGGTGGCCGCGGCCGCCGCAGTTGTGGTGGTCGTCGTCGTCGTGTCGACCGCGGTCTTGTCGCCGTTGTTGCCCGTGAGCACGAAGACGGCCAGCACGATGGCCACCAGGGCGGCCAGCGCGATCGCGCCGAGCACGAAGCGGCGGTCGCCGCCGGGGGAGTCGGAGCCGCCGCGCCCGCCGCCGCCTCCTCCGCCACCGCCGCGGTTGGCGTTGCCGCCACCGCCGCCCTTGGTCGGGCCGCCCGAGGTGGCCTTCTTGGCCGGGGCGGTGGTGGCCTTCTTGATCGGGGGCGCACCCTTCTTGGCCGCGCTGGCCGCAGCAGCGGCCGTGCCCGCCCCAGCGGCGGCTGCGGCCGCAGGGATGATGGGCGCGGCCTTCTTGGCCGGGGGCGGCTGGGGCCGTCCCTTCTTGCCCTTCTTGCCCCGGCGGGGCGGGTCGCTGGGGCGGCTGCCGCCGCCGGCCTTGGCGGGAGTCGGCGTCGGCGTGGCCGTGGGCGGGCCGACCCGGGTGGCCTCTCCGGGGACGATGTCGCCGGTGGTGGCCTCGGGTTCGGCCGACGGCTCTGCAGCCGCGGGCGTCTCGACTGCGGGCGTCTCGGCCGAGCTGGGGGCGGCCACCGCGAGCGAAGCGGCTTCGACGGCCGAGGTGATCTCGCCCTGTTCCTCGTCGGACAACTCGGCCAGCGGGACCACCCGGGGCTCGCCACCGCCGGCCGGCACCAGGAGCGCTTCGTGGGCCGAAAGGGCGAAGCGGTCGCCGCCCGCGCCCTTCGGCAGCACCGTGACCTCGCCGGTGAAGGCCACGACCAGGCGGCGCCCGGAACCCTCGTCGGCCAAGGCCACGAAGTCGGCGGCCCGGGTGGCTTCCACCGACAGTTCGTCGCTCACCCGCATGGTCACCTGGCGGGCCGCGGCCGGCACCGACTCGGTGAGGCCGTCGCCGCCGTGGGGCTGGGCGGTGACCATGGGCTCGCCGTCGCCGCCCCGCAACTGCGACACCAGGCGGGCCGGTCGGGCGTCCACCCGCAGGTGGGCACCTTCGAGCTCGACCTTCACCTGAACGCTGTCGCGGTCCTCCGGCATGGCGAACAAACTGCCACAACCGGGCGCCCGAGGGGCGGTCCGTCGGCCTCGCGGACCATTTGCGTTTCGTGGAGGGGCCGGGGGCCGACGACAATAGGACGTGCTCCAGGCCCGCCAACTCAGCGTCGAGGTCGGTGGTCGCCTCACCTTGGTCGAGGCGTCGTTCACCGTGCGCCCCGGCGACAAGGTCGGCCTCGTCGGCCGCAACGGGGCCGGCAAGACGTCGATGCTGCGGGTGATCGCCGGTGAGCAACCGGCCGCCGGCGGGGCCGTGTTCCGCCAGGGCGACTTCGGCTACCTGCTGCAGGAGGCCAGGCCCCGGGGGGCCGGCGTGGAGGCGACCGCGCTGTCGCACATCCTCTCCGGGCGGGGCCTCGACGAGCAGGCCCAGCGCATCGAGAAGCTGCGGGTGCGGCTCGAGGAAGACCCGTCGGAGCGCAACGTGGGCCGCTTCTCCCGGGCCGAGGAGGAGTACCGGGCCAACGGGGGTTACGCCGCCGAGTCCGACGTGCGCCGCATCACCGCCGGGTTGGGGTTGGGCGCCGACCGGGTCGACCAGCCCGTCGACGTGTTGTCGGGCGGCGAGCGGCGGCGGGTCGAGCTGGCCCGAATCCTGTTCGCCGGCAGCGACGTGCTGTTGCTCGACGAGCCGACCAACCACCTCGACACCGACGCCAAGGCGTGGTTGATGGGGTTTCTCCGCTCGTACCGGGGGGCGCTGCTGGTGGTGAGCCACGACCTCGACCTCCTGGACGAGGCCATCACCCGGGTGCTGCACCTCGACGAGGGCGAGCTCATCGAATACAAGGGCACGTATTCGCAGTACATCGACGCCCGGGCCAAGGACGAGGAGCGGCGGGGCCGGCTGGCGGCGCGGCAGGGCGCGGAGATCAAGCGGCTGAGCGACCTGGCCGACGCCATGCGCCACTCGACGGCCAAGCGGGCCCGCGTGGCCAAGAGCCTCGACAAGCGGGTCGAGCGGTTGGAGGGAACGGCCGTTTCCGGGCCTGCTCGCCAGCGGGTCCTGAACCTGCGGTTGCCGTCGCCGCCGCATTCGGGGCGGGTGGTGTTGGAGGTCTCCGGTCTGGCCAAGAGCTACGGCGGCCCTGCGGTCTTTCGTGACGTGGCCTTTGCCCTGGAGCGGGGCGAGCGGTTGCTGGTGATGGGGTTGAACGGCGCCGGCAAGACGTCGCTGCTGCGCATCCTCGCGGGTTCGACTTCGGCCGACGTCGGCTCGGTCGAGTTCGGCGTCAACGTCTCCACCGGCTACTACGCCCAGGAGCACGAGGGCATCTCCGCCGGTCGCACGGTGCTCGACCACATGCGGTCGATGGCGACCGTCGAGGACGAGCGCCTGCGTTCGCTGATCGGCATGTTCGGGTTGACGGGCGACAAGGCGTTCCAGGATGCGGCCACGCTGTCGGGCGGGGAGAAGACCCGCTTGTCGTTGGCCCAGCTCGTCGCCGGCCGCCACAACCTGCTGCTGCTCGACGAGCCCACCAACAACCTCGACCCGCCCTCCCGCACGGCCATCGCCCACGCCCTGGCCGGTTGGGGCGGCGCCATGATCCTCGTCAGCCACGACCCCGACTTCGTCACCGAGCTCGCCCCCCAGCGCGTCCTCCTCATGCCCGAAGGCACCCTCGACTACTGGGACGACGAGCTCCTGGGTTTGGTCGACCTCGCCTGACCCTCGGACGAGCGCGAGACTCGGAGGCGTGGAGCGCAAGGTCACGACCTACGAGGTGTCCGACGGCGTCGCCATCGTCACCCTGAACCGCCCGGATCGGCTCAACGCGTGGACGGCCCGCATGGAGGTCGAGTACCGCACCGCGCTGGCCGAGGCCGACGCCGACCCCGACGTGCGGGTGGCCATCGTGACCGGCGCGGGCAGGGGCTTCTGCGCCGGCGCCGACACCCAGGCGCTGACGGGAATCGTCGAGACCGGCCGCTACGGCGAGGGCACGAACGCCGCCGGCGAGCGCGAGCCGGTGCCGCCGCCGGGTGCGGACGTACGGCCCGACTTCGCCCACGGGTTCTCGTGGATGCTCGGCCTGCGCAAGCCGCTGATCGCGGCGATCAACGGACCGGCCGCCGGCGTCGGTTTCGTGTTGGCGTGCTTCACCGACATCCGCTTCGCCGCCGCCGGGGCCAAGCTCACCACCTCGTTCGGCCGCCTCGGCCTGCCCGCCGAGCACGGCGTGTCGTGGATGCTGCCGAGGCTCGTCGGCCTCGCCCGCGCCGCCGACCTGCTGTTCTCCAGCAGGGTGGTGCTGGCCGAGGAGGCCGCGCGCATCGGCCTGGTCAACGAGGTGCTGCCCGCGGCCGAGCTCCTGCCCCACACCATCGAATACGCCAAGCGCATCGCGGCGGAGATCGCGCCCTCGTCGCTGCTGATGCTGAAGCGCCAGCTCTACGCCGACGCCATCGGCACCCTCGACGAAGCCGCCACCAACGCCGAACGGCTGATGCACGAGTCCTTCGGCTCGCCCGACTTCAAAGAAGGCGTGGCCGCGCTCACCGACCGAAGGAAGCCGAACTTCGGAGCCAGCACGTGATCATCGGCGCCCACGTCAAGAGCGACGACCCGCTGGCCATCGCCGCCGCCACCGACGCCGACCTCGTGCAGATCTTCCTGTCCGACCCGCAGAGTTGGAAGAAGCCCGTCCCGAGGGAGGACGCCGACGCCATCAACGCGTCGGGCCTGCCGGTCTACGTCCACTCGCCCTACCTGGTGAACCTGGCCGCGGCCAACCCCAAGATCCGCATTCCCAGCCGCAAGATCCTCCAGCAGTGTTGCGACGCCGCCGTCGACGTCAACGCGAGGGCCGTCATCGTCCACGGCGGCCACGTCGGTGACGACGACGACGTCGCCGAGGGCTTTGAGCGTTGGGTCAAGGCCCTGGCCCAGCTCGAGACGACCGTGCCCGTCTACCTCGAGAACACCGCCGGCGGCGACCACGCCATGGCCCGGCACTTCGACACCCTGGCCCGCCTGTGGGATCGCATCGGCGGCGACGACCGCCTCGGCTTCTGCCTCGACACCTGCCACGCCCACGCCGCCGGCGAAGACCTGATCACCGCGGTCGAGCGCATCCGGGCCATCACCGGCCGCATCGACCTGATCCACTGCAACGACTCGAAGGACCCGCACGGCTCGGGCCGCGACCGCCACGAGAACCTGGGGCACGGCACGATCCCCGCCGAGGCGCTGGCCGAAGTCGTCAGGTCAGCCGGCGTGCCGGTCGTCTGCGAGACCCCGGCCGCCGGCATCAAGGACGACATCGCCTTCCTCAAGGAAGCTCTCGGCTGACCCGAGCGTGCCCCACGTCCGCGGCGCGACCGTGCCGCCGTCGACGAACAGGATCTGATCGGCGTCACGGATCGTCGACAACCGGTGGGCGATCACCAACGACGTCCTGCCCTCCAAGGCCACGTCGAGGGCCTGCTGGATGAGCACCTCGGTCTCGGAGTCGAGGTGGGCCGTGGCCTCGTCGAGGATCACGATCGACGGGCTCTTCAGCAGCACCCGGGCGATGGCCAGGCGCTGCTTCTCGCCGCCCGACATGCGGTAGCCGCGCTCGCCCACCATGGTGTCGTAGCCCGCGGGCAGCGACGCGATGAGGTCGTGGATGCGGGCGGCCCGGCACGCCGCTACCAACTCGGCATCGGTGGCGTCGGGCTTGGCGTAACGGAGGTTGGCGCCGATGGTGTCGTGGAAGAGGTGCGGGTCCTGGGTGACGACGCCGATGGTGTCCACCAGGCTCGAGGCGGTGACGTCGCGCACGTCGTGGCCGTCGATGCGCACCGAGCCGGCACTGGCGTCGTAGAGCCGGGGCAGGAGCATCGAGATCGTGGTCTTGCCCGCGCCCGAGGCCCCGACCAACGCCGTCATCGTGCCAGGCGCCACCGTGAAGGAGACGCCCTTCAACACCCAATCGGACGGCTCGGTGTCGAGCTCGGTGGAGCCGTCGCCTTCGAGCGATGCGATCGACACGTCGACGCCCGCGGGGTAGCGGAACCACACGTCGTCGAACACGATCTCGCCGGGCGTGCCCTTCGGGATGGGCTCGGCGTTCTCCCGCTCCTTGATGGCGTGGGGCGCGTCGAGCACCTCGAAGCAGCGCTCGAACGAGACCAGCGCGGTGAGCAGGTCGACACGGGCGCTGGCCAGGTCGGTGAGCGGCGAGTAGAGGCGGGCGACGTAGGCCGACAGGGCCACCAAGCTGCCGATCTGCAACGTGTTGGCGATCACCGCCCGGCCGCCGAACCAGTAGACGCCGGCGGTGCCGAGCGCGCCCATCAACGTGAGGCTGGCGTAGTAGAGGCGGGACGTGACCGCGAGTTGGATGCCGCTGTCGCGTACCGCGCCGGCCCGCTCGGAGAACTGCGCGGTCTCGTGCTCACGCCGCCCGAACAGCTTCACCAGCAGCGCGCCCGACACGTTGAAGCGCTCGGTCATGGTCGAGTGCATGTCGCCGTTGAGCTGCATCCGCTGGCGGGACAGGCCGATCATCTTCGGCGACAGCAGGCGGTCGACGGCGATGATGCCGGGGACGATCACGAGGGCGAAGACCGTCACCTTCCAACTCAGGACCGC
>JAXDPV010000056.1:0-6733 GCA_034668185.1 Actinomycetota bacterium | reverse complement strand
AGGTCGGCGACCGCCCGGGCACCTACCTCTGAGGCTTTTGACAGCCGGTTCCCGCCAATATTGGCGGGAACCGGCTGTCAAAAGCCTCAGAGGTAGGTGCCCGGGCGGTCGCCGACCTCTTCTGAAGCGGCGGGGAGGGAACGGCGGCGCATGTCCTCGAGCTGCTGGCGGGCCTCCATCTGCTGGGCGAAGAGGGTGGCCTGGATACCGTGGAAGAGGCCCTCGAGCCAGCCGACGAGTTGGGCCTGGGCCACCCGGAGCTGGGCCTCGCTCGGTGGGGCGTCGCCGTCGGTGGTGAACGGCCCGGCCAGGCGGCGCAGCTCGTCCTGCAGGTCTTCCGACAGCGACGTGCTCAGCTCCTCGACCGAGGTCTGGTAGATCTCGGCCAGGCGGGCCCGGCTGGCCTCGTCGAGCGGCGCCCGCCGCACCTCCTCGAGCAGCGACTTCACCATCGAGCCGATGCGCATCACCTTGGCCGGTTGATGCACCTCTTCGGTCGGGACGGGGAGCTCCTCAGACATCGCCAGAGCCTACGGCCACCAGCGGGACCCGAAGCTCGGCCGCGGTGAGCGAGCCGTGCCGGCAGCGCAGCCCGATCGAGCCCAGGTCGGAGGGGTCGAAGAAGGCCACCGGCTCACGGGCGACGAGGGCCACGTCGCCGAGACGGGCCGCGGCCTCGGGTGCCAGCGGGCCGCCGTACCAACCGCCGTCGACGACCTCGTCGCGCGTGCGGACCCAGGCCAGGCCGGGTGCTTCGAACTCGGCGCGGCACCGGTCGGCCAACGCCGCCACGTCCCCGCCGGGCTTGGCATGAAGCCAGAGGAAGCGGTTCTCGCCCGAGGTGAAGGCGACGGCGTCGAGGACGGCGCTTTCGAGCACGACGGCCCGGTCACCGACCTCGACCTGGCCGTGGTCGGCGGTGACCACCAGGGCCGCGCCCGGCGGCAGCGCCGCGGCCACGTCGGCCACGATCCGGTCGGCGGCCCGCAGCTCGGCGTCGTAGTGCGGGCCGAAGCCCCGCTCGTGGGCGATCTTGTCGATGCCGTCGTAGTAGGCGTACACGAAGGGATCGCCGGCCCGCAGCCGGGTGCCGACCTCGACCGCGATCGACGACGACTCCGTCCATCCGGCCAGGCGCTTCACCCCGAGCAGGGTGGTGAACCCCGTCGAGGCGAACTGGCCGCGCGTGACCACCGCTACGTCCCGGCCGGCGAAGGCCTCGTGCGGCTGCACCGACGCCGGGGGAACGGCCTCGCGGGCGTCGCCGTCGGAGGTCCGCCAGCGCAACACGTTGAGCACCCGGTCGGCGCCGTCGACCGCGACCCGCATCCGGTACCCCACCACGCCGTGCTCGCAGGGCCGCATCCCGAGGACGATCGAGCAGAGCGCGGTGGCGGTCGTCGTCGGGGCCACCGAGGTGATGGGCCCGCCCGCCATCGAGGCCAACGTCGGCGCGTGGGCGGCCCGGTCACGGAGCTGGTCCCAACCGAGCCCGTCGAGCACGAGGAGCACGACCTGCTCGGCGTTCCTGGCCGCCTCGGGCAGCCACGGCGCCGTGCGGGGCGGGGGCCCGAGGAGCGCGGGCACGACGTTGCTCAGGCAACCGCCGTCGTAGTCGGGAAGGACGGGTTCGGCGGTCAGACCCGGCGCCGGCCTGCGCTGGCCCGGAGGGCGTCGACGAGCTGGCCGATCTCGCCGCTCTTCAACAGCAGGGGCACGCCCAACCGGTCCATCTCGTGGCGGACGAAGTCGCCGGCGGTGGCGGTGTAAGCCACCACGCCCAGGTCGGGGAACTCCGAACGCAGCTTCTCGATGGCCTCGATGCCCATCATGCGGGGCATGAGCAGGTCCATGACGATGGCGTCGGGTTGGAGGGTGCGGCACAGCTCGACCGCCTGGGTGCCGTCGCCGGCCTCGCCCACGACCTCGACGCCCGCGACCCCTTGCAACTGCAGGCGCAGCAGGAGGCGGACGTCGGGCTCGTCGTCGGCGACGATCACCCGGAGGGCGGCGTCGGTCACGCGGTCTCCAGGACGAGCTCGGCCACCAGGCCGCCGCCGTCGGCGCCCCGTACCTCCAACGAGCCGCCGGCCTGCTCGGCCAGGGCCCTGGCCACGGTGAGGCCGACGCCGACCCCGGAGGTCATGGTGACGGCGGCCTCGCCCCGGTAGAAGGGCTCGGTGAACATGCCGACGTCGGGGAGCTGGGGGCCCTTGGTCTTGACCTCGATGGTGACCTTGCCGTTGTCGGCCACCGCCCGGACCGACGGCTCCTGGCCGTACTTGGCGGCGTTGTCGAGGAGGTGGACGAACATCTTGTGCAGTGCCCCGGTGGCCGCCTTGACCTGGAGGTTGGGGTCGACCTCGATCTGGTGCAACCGGCGATCGCCGCCGACGTCGGCCCATACCGCGACCACGGTCGAGGCGACCGGCGTGGCCACCTTGGGCCCGGTGGGCAGGGCGGTGGTGTAGCCCGCGGCCACCAGCATGTCGTCGAGCAGGTGCTCGGCCTGGGCGGCCAGGCGCCTGAGGGCGGGGGCGATGTCCCGCCGGATCTGCTCCTCGGTGGCGTTGGGCAGCGCTTCGGCCAGGCCCCGGAAGGTCGTGATGGGGGTGCGAAGGGCGTGGGGTAGGACGTTGAGCACCCGCCGGCGGAGTTGGTCGACCTCGGCCAGCTTTCGTTCGAGCTCCGTCGGCTCCTCCGACCCCGCCATCATGGCGCCTAAGGAACGACGAGGGAAGTTCGCCCAACTCGAAGGCCGCGCTCCAAAGCTGAGGCGAACCGACGAACTTCCCTCGTCGTTCCAGACGGCGCCATGGGGCAACCGTAGCCGTACCCCGGCGTACCATGGTCGCTTGTGAAGGTGTCTACGCGAGGTGACTACGCGAGCCGGGCGCTGCTCTCGCTCGCCCTTCACGCCGGCGACGGCTTGGTGCCCACGTCGGTGCGTGACATCGCCGAGCGCACCGGGCTGCCCCAGCCCTATCTGGAGCAAATCCTCCTCGCCCTGAAGGGCGCTGGGCTGGTGCGCTCGAAGCGGGGCGTGGGCGGCGGCTACGTCCTCGCCCGTGACCCGGCCGAGATCAGCCTCGGGCAGATTGTGTCCGCCGTCGACGGCCCCATCGTCGCCGGCGACTTCGGCGAACCCCACCAGAACGGCGCCTGCGACCACGAGGGCCAGTGCGTGTTGTTGGGTGTCTGGGCCGACGTCAGCGTCCACATGCGGGAGCACCTCGACTCGTTCTCGCTGGCCGACATGGTCGCCCAAGCCCTCGGCACCGCCACCCCCGTCGCCCCTCTGCACTGACTTTTCACTCCGGGCTCTAGAAGGGGCGGGTCGGGGGGTCGCCGGCTTTGGCCGTTTCCTCGGGACGAAGGGCCCAGGCGGCGTTGGGGTTGGGGAGCGAGGCCGAGGGGCCGACGTCGACGAGGCGGACGCCGGGCGAGGTCGAGAGCCGGCGGAGGGCGTCGGCCGGGCCGGCGACGACGGCGCCGTGGACGACGGCAGCCGGCGGCGAGGCCGAGGAGAGCCGGTCGAGGCGGGCGATGTCGGCCCGGTACTGGGCGGCGAAGTCGGGGTCTTCGACGGTGGGCAACAACTGCTGCAAGGCCTTGCGCTCGTCGGCCGCCTCCCTGCGGATGCGGGACGACAACGCGGCCATGTCGGCGTCGGGGGCGGCCTCGACGGTGTGGCCACCGGGGAAGGCGACGAGCAGGCGGGACACATCGAGCCCGGCGACCAACTTGCGGGCATCGGCGGGCGAGAGGTAGCGGTCGAACGACACCACCGCGGCCCGGCGGTCCTGCACCCGGGCCAAGGCGTCGGCCCGGGCCGACAGATAGATCGCGATCGGCGCGCCCGCCAAAGGCCCGATGGTGCCGGGCCCGCCGAAGACCGGGGCGTCGCCCAGGTCGCCGCTGGCGCCAGGAGCGACCACGGCGGCGTCGCCCTCGCCGCCCCGGTCGGCCTCGGACAACCGCTGCGCGCCCACGGCCACGCCCCCGGCCAATATCAGCGCGATGGCACCGGCCAGCACCCGCACCACCAGCCGGGCCAACTGCTCGTCCGTGGGCCCGGCCCCGGCCCCGGCCCCGGCCATCACGACAAGCCGGCCAACACCGACGACAGGTCGGCCGGCAGCGCCGACTCGAAGGCCAGCGACGCACCGCTCACCGGATGGACGAAGGCCAGCCGTTCGGCGTGGAGGAAGGGCCGCCCCAACGCTAAAGCCGGCCGCTCGCCGCCGTAGCGGGAATCGCCGACGACGGGATGACCGATCGCCGCCAGGTGCACCCGGATCTGGTGGGTCCGACCGGTCTCGAGCTTGCACGTCAGCTCGGTGGTCGCCGCCGGCGAGGAAAACCGGGCCCGGACCTCGTAGCGGGTCCGAGCCGAGCGCCCGCCGGTCGCCACGGCCATGCGGGTGGGGTCGCCGTCGGAGCGGCCGATGGGCGCGTCGACCTCGCCGGCATTGGCCTCGACCGTGCCGAGCACCAACGCCCGGTACCAGCGGTCGACGGAACGGGCCGCCAACTGGGCGACCAACCCCTCGTACGCGGCCACCGAACGGGCCACCACCAACAACCCCGACGTGCCGGCGTCGAGGCGATGCACGATCCCGGGCCGGTCCCACTCGCCGGCACCAGCAGCCGGCAGCGCACCGATCTCGGGATACCGCGACAGCAGCCCCTGCACCATCGTCCCGGTGGTGTGGCCCGCGCCCGGGTGGACGACCAAACCCGCGGGCTTGTCGACCACGATCACGTCGTCGTCGGCGTAGACGACGGCGAAGTCGACACCGGCCGACGCCTCCAACGCCGACGCCACCGGCCGCTGGGGCACGTCGATGACGACCACGTCACCGGTCGCCACCCGGCGGCTGCGCACCGACACGACCTGGCCCCGCAAGCGCACGCCCCCGGCCTCGACCAGCGACGCCACCTCGGCCCGGGGCAGGCCGGTGAGCATGGCGACCACCCGGTCGATCCGCTCGCCCGCAAGCGCCGGCGGGATTACCTCTTCGACCACGACAACACGACCACGAGGACGGCACCGCAGGAGAGCGCGGCGTCGGCCACGTTGAAGATCGGCCACCACTGCAGGTCGACGAAGTCGACCACCGCGCCCCCGTGGCCGCGGACCAAGCGGTCGGCCAGGTTGCCGCACGCGCCGCCGAGGATGAGGCCCATGGCCGCGGCCAACCCCGGCGTGGTCACCTGGCGCGCCCACCACAGCAGGCCCGCGACCAACGCGACCGCGGCAATGGTGATCAACCCCGTCATCCCTCGACCTTGACTGAAGGCCAAGCCCGAGTTGAACGTGAGGTTGAGGCGGAGGGTCCAGAGCAGGTGGATGGGCCCGTCACGCAACGCCGACAGCGCCAGCGACTTGGTCACCTGGTCGACGACCACCACCGCGCCGGCCACGGCGAGGACGCGGCCGAGCAGCGACCGGCGGCGGTCGGCGCCGTCCGCCGGCGTGCTCACCGACGGGAGGACAGTCCCCCGCTTTTGCAAGCCACGCACAGTGCGGCGTAGGGCAGGGCCCGCAGGCGGGCCCGGGGGATCGGCTGGTTGCAGCGCTCGCAGATGCCGTAGGTGCCGGCCGCGATCTTGGCCACCGCCCGGTCGATCTCCTCGATGGCGGCCCTGGCCTGGCCCGCGAGCTGGAGGTCGCGCTCGCGCTCCATGCCGATCGAGTCGCCCTCGCCCGACTCCTCGTCGAACTGGACGTCGCCCGGTTCCATCTCGGCCGCGAGCTGGTCGGCCTCGGCCTTGAGGGCGACGGCCTGGGCTTCGTAGGAAGTCCGCTCCTCGGCCAGCAGGGTGCGCTGCTCGTCGAAGAACTTGAGGTCGGCCGCGCTCGGGGGCGACGGCTTCTTGGGGGGCGGGGGGGCCGCCTTCTTGGCCACGACCGGCGCGGCCGCCGGGGCCGCCTTCTTCACCGGAGCCGGAGCCGGCGCCGACGCCGCCTTCTTGGCTGCAGGCTTGGCCGCGGGCTTGGCCGGGGCCTTCTGGGGGGCGGGCTTCTTGGCCGGAGGGGACACCTTCTTGGCAACGACTTTCTTGACCGCCGGCTTCTTGGCGGGAACGGGGGCGGGCTTCTTCTTGGCCGCGGCCGGGGCCTTCTTGGCCACCGCCTTCTTCTGCGGAACCGGTTTCTTGGCCACCGGCTTCTTGGCGACCGCTTTCTGGGGCACGGCCTTCTTCTTGACGGGCGTCGCCTTCTTGGCAGTGGACTTCTTGGGTGCGGCGGTGGCCTTCGAGGCTCTGGGCATCAGCGGGTCCCCTAGGGTTCGCAAAAGACGGGAGAAGCTACCACCGCAGAACGGCGCTCAGCGGGACGGCGACTTCGGAACGCTCCCGCCTCCCCTGGCATTCCCCGAGGCCTCGTCGAGGGCGAGCTCGAGCAGGCGGGCGAACTCCTCGGCCTCGACGCCGGCCACCCGCACCTTCTTCGAACGGCTCGAGGCGCCGCTCACCACCGAGATGTCGGCCGGCTTCACCCCGGCCAGCTTGGCCACCAGCTCAACGCAGGCGTCGTTGGCCCGCCCCTGCTCGGGCGGCGCCGCCACCTTGACCTTGAGGGCGTCACCATGGCGACCGGTCACCGTCGTGCGCCCGGCGCCGGGTTGCACGTGCAGGCGGAGGACGACTCCGCCCTCGGGCGAAACGTCGAAAAGTTCGGACACCACGCCGCTTATCGTAGGTGGCTATGTCCGACGTCCCGAAC
>JAXDPV010000055.1:0-13315 GCA_034668185.1 Actinomycetota bacterium | reverse complement strand
TCCTTCGTGCTGGCGACGCCGCCGACCGGCTGGACGTTCCGCGGTCGCTACACCGTCATCCCGCCCCAGCCCCATGCCGAGGTCGACCCCAGCATCGGCTCGAACCAGTTGGCCGGCACGGCCGACGTCTACGAGCGGGGCGCCGACGTCTTCCTCGTCGACCAGGGCGCGACCCTCCGCGGCGCCGCCGCCTTCAAGCCCGACCCGGCCAACCCGACCGCCGACCTCGGCCCCCGGTTCGGGAAGGGCGAGGTGTTGATCGGGCCGCGCGGCAGTGAGGTGCGGGTCGCGCTCAAGGGCGGCCGCTACGTGCGCGTCTACGGCACCTTGCCCGTGGCCGACCTCGCCGCCCTCGCCCGGCAACTCCAACCGGTCGAGGGGACGGGGCTCGCCTACTTGTAGTGCTTGTGGGGGTAGTTGGGCGCCTGGTCCTGGGGCGGCACCTGGTTGTAGATCGTGATGCCCTTGCCGTCGAAGACCTGCGGGTCGGTGGTCGGGTGCTTGCCCGGGAGGTAGCGCTTCCCGTCGTTGACGTAGCGGTACATGCCGGGCCCCTGGTGGCCGACCTCGTCGGGGCCGGTGGCCTGCGGGTCCCAGTAGATCTCGGTGACGTCGTCGTAGGCGGTGAGGTCGGCCTTGACCACCGACTTGGGCCAGATGCCGTGGTCGCCGAACGACAGCGTCGGCAGGGTGATGCCCGCGCCCGACACCGGGTAGTTGAAGAGGCCTTGCTGGAACGTGGCCGGATTGAGGTTGGGGCCTGCCATGTGTACGCCGGTGAAGAACGAGAAGATCGGGGCGTAGATCACCGGGTAGGTGTTGCCCGCCGGCGGGGCCGCGTTGGTGGTGAAGTGCCAGTTCCAGAGGCGGTAAGCGTCGCCGAGCTCGGGTGGCAGCCGGGCGGTGAGGAACGAGATGCCGAAGGCGTGGGTCCACTGCGCCGGGTCGTAGGTGCGGCCGAACAGCGACGTGTCGACCAGGGCCGACCCCGTGATGATCCATTCGGGGAAGTACTGCTGCTTGGTCGCTTCCTTGGTGAAGATGGCCGGGGTCACCGGGTCGCCGCTGAAGATGACGCTGGTGACGCCGTCGTTCTTCAACCGCTGGATGATCGGGCCGGCCTGCTCCTGGGTCTTGTTGGGGTCGGAGCCTGGCCCGGCGGCGCCGGTGAAGGGCAGGTTGGCGTCGAGGGGCACGCCGTACTTGTCCCTCAGCTCCCTCTCCATGAAGTCGGCGCCGGCCTTGTAGGCCCGGTCCGGCGTCTCGAAGTAGAGCAGGGCGAAGGTGCGGTCCTTGGTCTTGTAGGTGGCGTCGCCGGCGTAGATCGCCTTGCGCCTGGCCAACCGCTTGCCCACGTACTCGGCCCGGTGGATGTAGCCCTGGGTCGACGACATCAGGGTGGTGTAGCCGACGTAGGGCTGGCGGTTCTCGTAGAAGTCCTGGGGCTGCGAGGTGGTGCAGATGCACAGCACCTTGCGGGCCACGAGCTCGTCGACGTAGGCGTTGTTGGGTTCGGAGATCGAGACGAACGCCTTCATGGTGGTGGCCACGTCGATGGCGTCGGACTTGGCCGGGCCGTCCTGGGCGGTGTCGGCGGTGCCGTCCTTGAACATCAGGTTGATCTTGCGGCCGTAGGTCTCGTAGTGGGCCTGGAAGTAGTCGAAGTAGCCCGTGATGGTGTCGCGGGTGGGCTTCTCGTCGTCGGCCGCGCCCGCGGCCTTGAGCGCGGCCTGGGTCGCGGGGTTCACGACCGGGCGGTAGACGACGACGTTGATGGTGTCCTTGGTGACGCCCTGGGGCGAGGTGGCCCCGCCGTTGTCGCCCTTGAAGGCGGGCATACACGGCGGCGCGAACTTGGTCGGGACCATGATGCGACCGGTGGCGAGATCGCAGTCGGGGCCGACGCCGGCCGCGACCTGCAGCGGTGCGCCCGGGTTGGCCGCGGTACCCGTGCCGGCCCCGGCGGTCGTCTTGCCCGGCGTGGTGGCGCCGGTGCCGGCCTTGGTGCCGCCGCTCGAGATGGTGGCCGACACCTGGCTGGTAGCGGTGGCGGCGGCGTCGGTGGCCGCGGCGGTCTCGGCGGCCGCGTCCTGTTGGGCCGGCGTGGTGACGCCGGGACCGCCGGCCCGAAGGTCGGTGCCCTCGCGCCCCTTCGTCCCCGGGAACCAGACGACGAGAAGGAGCACGACGACGACGAGGGCGACGAATGGCCGGTAGCGGGCCAAGGCCTTGCCGAGGTCTCCGATGGTGACGTTCTGCCAATTGCGCATGGCGATCAGTCCTTCGTGAGGGTGGCCGCGTTGCGGCGGGTGCGCGGGGTGCGGGTTCGGGTCTGGGTTTGCGTGCCGGAGCGGCCGATGATGTCTTCGCTCCCGCCGAGGTAGGAGGACACGACCTGCGGGTGGTTGACGACTTCGTGGGGCGGGCCGTCGGTGACGACCACGCCGAGGTCGAGGGCGATCATGCGGTCGGAGATCGAGGTGATCAACGGCATGTCGTGCTCGATGACGAGCAGGCTGGCGCCCATGGTGTCGCGGATGCGGAGGAGGAGGGGGCCGAGGGCTTCGGTCTCCTTCTGGGCGATGCCGGACGAGGGTTCGTCGAAGAGGATGACGTTGGGCCGGTGGCCGAGGATGCAGGCCAGGTCGACGATGCGGCGGCTGCCGGTCGACAGCTCGGACACGAACTTCTCGGCGAAGGCCCCGAGGCCCATGAGCTCGATGAGCTCGTCGACCCGTTCGTGGACGGCCCGCTCGGAGTCGGCCACCGCCGGCAGGTTGAGGGCCGCGGCCACGGGGTCGCGCACCACCGTCTCCCGTTCCAGGGCGAGGGCGATGGTCTCGCTGACGGTCAGCGCCGGGAACAGGCGGGCGTCCTGGAACGAACGACCGAGGCCCCGGCGGGCGCGGCCGTCGGGCGTGAGGTGGGTGACGTCCTCGCCGCCGAGGTAGATGAGGCCGCCGTCGAGGGGAAGGAAGCCGGAGATCTCGTCGAACAGGGTGGTCTTGCCGGCGCCGTTGGGACCGATGAAGCCGAGGATCTCGCCGTCGTAGAGCTTGAAGGAGACGTCGCTGGTGGCGGTGATGCCGCCGAAGCGCTTGGTGAGGCCGACGGTCTCGAGGACGATGGCCCGGTCGTCGACGGACTTGCCGTTGGCGCCCGCGGTCTTGGTCCTCGGCCTGGCCGGCTTCGCTGGCTCGTTGCCCATCGTGCCCGCGCCTTCGAGGAAGACCGAGCGCAGGACGTCGGGGCGGGCGAGCAGCTCGCGGGTCGGACCCTGGAACCGGATCTCGCCCTTCTCCATGAAGAAGGCGGTCTCGGCGACGGTGAGGGCGACGTTGACCGACTGCTCGACGAGGATGATCGTCGTGCCCCGGTCGCGGATGGCCCGCACGATGCCGAGGAGTTGCTCGACGATGATCGGGGCCAGCCCGAGGGACAGCTCGTCGATCATCAGCAGGCGGGGCTTGGCGATGAACGCCTGGCCGAGGGTGAGCATCTGCTGCTCGCCGCCCGACATGTTGCCCGCGGGCTGGGTCCAGCGCTGGCGCAGGATCGGGAAGTACTCGAGCACCTGCTCGATCGCCTGGGCCACGTAGGCCGGCTCGCGGCGGTAGAGCCAACCGGCGATCTTGAGGTTCTCCTCGACGGTGAGGGTGGGGAAGACGCCCTTGCCACCGGGCACCTGGATGACGCCGCGGGCGGCGACCTCCTGGGGCGGGGCGTAGGTCATGTCCTGGCCGTCGAAGATGATGGCGCCCGAGGTGGCTTCGTTGAGGCCCGAGATGGCTTTCAGCAGCGTCGACTTGCCGGCGCCGTTGGTGCCGAGGAGGGCGATGATCTCGCCTTCGTCGACTTCGAAGTTCACGTTGAAGAGCACCTGCACGCCGGAGTAGCCGACGTTGAGGTCCTTGACGAGGAGGAGCTTGACCTTGCCGTCGCGGCGGGCGGCGAGTACCTCGGCCTGGGCCGTGGCCGAGGCCCTGACCTTCTCGACGTCGTCGGCCACGAACGAGCCGGCCGAGGCGATGATGAACGAGCCGATGAGGAACACCGGGACGAGGACGAGGAGCGCGCTGCGGATGCCCATGGAGTCGGCGAAGCCGCCGATGACCACGAGGATGAACACGCCGGGGATGATGTAGAGGCTGCCGATGGAGAAGCCGAGCCCGCGTGCCCGGGGCGGGATCGCCTGGGCCAGGGTGGCGTAGATGCCTGGGCCGAGGATGCCGATGACGGCCGACGCCAGGATGTTCATGGTGATGGCGATCGGCAGGTTGGGGGCGGCGGCCAGGCCGATGAAGAAGACGCTGGCGAGCACGCCGGCCACGGCCAGCAGCTTGAGCACCAGGCCCGGGCCCCTTCTGGCCAGGCGGGTGGCGAGGGGGATGCCGATCAGGATGCCGACGAGCTGCGCCGGCTCGGCCACCGCCGCGATGAGGCCGCGCTTGAACTCGTTGAGGCCGAAGACGTCGCGGTAGTAGATCGACGTGAGGCTGCCGAGGCCGACGAGGGCGGCGGCGAGGAACGGCAGCGAGAGCCAGATCCTCCGCAGGGTCTTGACCTGGTTGCAGATGCGCCAGCTCTCGGCCAGCGTCGGCGGCGCTTCCTCGGTGTTGGCCACCTCGTCGGTCGCGCCCATGGCCTCGCGCTCGTGGCGCCCGCGGACGGGCTCACGCAGCTTGGTCACGGCGACGACGATGAGGACGACGGTGGGGACGGCGAAGACGAAGAAGGGGACCCGGAAGCCGAAGAGGGCGGCCAGGCTGCCGGCAATGAGGGGGCCGAAGATCTGGCCGACGGAGTTGGCCGCGCCGTGGACGCCGAAGACCTTGACCCTCGTCTTGGGCTCGTAGTAGTCGGCGATGAGCGACCGGTGGGTCGGCTCGTTGACGAGGCGGCCGATGGCCGAGCCGCACCTGGCGATGATGAGGACGGCGATCACCGGGGCCAGGCCCGTCAGCACGCTGAACACGGCCCACGTGGCCGCGCCGAGCACCGCGATCCGCACCCGGCTGCCCCGGTCGCCGAGGTAGCCGATGAAGGGTTGGAGCAGGAGGCCCAGGGCGCTGACGACGGCGATGATGCTGAAGATGCCCTGGTTGCTGAGGCCGAAGTGGTCGCGAATCTCGGGGACGAGGAGGTTGAAGCCGCTGCGGTCGAGCTCGTCGACGGCGTTGAGGCCGAAGAGGATGAGGATCGGGGCCAGGGCGGCGCCGTCGGTGAGGCTCGAGAGTCGCTTCACGATCGTGTTCATCGGTGGGCCACCAGCACGTCGGCGTCGGCGGCTTCGGTGGCGTGCTCGATCGCCCTGGTGAGCTCGTCGTCGTCGGGTTGGGGGAGGGGTTCGGTGGGCTCGCGGCTGTCGGCGACCAGGCTCGGCACCCGGATGCCCCGCCGGTCGGCGATCTTCCTGAGGGCTCGGTCCCTGAAGCCGTAGAAGCCTTGGCTGAAGCCGCCGGGCAGGAGCAGCAGGACGAAGATCAGGCCGACGCCGCTGGTGAAGAACTGGAGGTAGGGCCGGACGACCGACGGGAACAGGTTGCGGAAGTAGTCGACGCCCTGGATGAAGAAGGCCCCGAGGAAGGCGCCCGGGATCGAGCCAAGGCCGCCGATGACGACCATGGTGAAGGCCCTCCTGCTCTGGCTGACGTCGTAGGCGCTCAGGCCGAGGCTCTGCTGGTGGTGGACGAACACGGCGCCGGCGGCGGCGGCGATGAAGCCGGCGAGGGCGAAGCCGGTGAGCTTGGCCGTGGTGGCGTTGACGCCGAAGGCCTGGGCCGCCTTGGCGTTCTCCCGCACGCCGATGAGGACCCGGCCGGTGCGGCTGTGGCGGACGCCCCTGACCACGGCGACCGTGAGGAGGAGCATCGCCAGGGTGAAGTAGTAGTAGCGGGCTTCCGTGTCGATGGCGATGCGGCCGAAGAGCGGGGTGCGGTCGATGCGGCCCTGCGGGATCCACGGCAGGTAGATCGGGCTGAGCACGACGGCCGAGGTGGCCAGGGCGAAGGCCAGGGTGACGACCGCCAGGAACAGTCCCCGGATGCGCAGGGCGGGGAGGCCGATGACGATGGCGGCGATGGCCCCGGCGATGCCGGCACCGATGATCGCCAGGCTGATGTCCCAGTGCATCGTCTTGGTGAGGTAGCCGCCGACGACCGCGCCGATGGCGACGAAGGCCAGTTGGCCGAGGCTCACCTGGCCGGCCCAACCGGTGAGGACCACCAGGGAGATGGCGATCATCGTCCAGATCAGCACCATGGCGGCCAGGTTGATCTGGCCCTCGCCGAGGAAGGCGGGCAGGGCGAGGAGGATGCCGAGGCCGGCGGCGGTGAGCCCCCTGATGCCCCAGCGGATCTCGGGCAGGTTCTTGAGTTCCCTCGGGATCGGCCGGACGTCGAGGGCCGCTTGCCACGACGACGTCTGGTCGTCGTCGACCCTCGTGTTCTGCTTGCGCCGCTGGATCAGCAGGGTTGTGAGGACGATGACGAACAGCAGCGGGTCGATCAGCGCCATCTTGCCCCGGTAGGTGAGGCTGGCTTCGAGGATGCCGAGGGCGATCGAGGCCAGGAAGATGACCGGCAGTCGCTCCATGCGGCCGATGATCCCGGCGGCCAGCGCCCGGAGGAGGATGGTCGGGCCGAGGACGCTGCCGATCGGGAGGCCGAAGATGCCAGCCCTGAGGAAGATGGCGATGGTGGCCAGGACGGTGGCGACGACCCAGACGATGGTTTCGATTCGCTTCACCGGCACGCCGAGCAGCGCGGCCCGGTCGGCGCTCTCGGCCGACGCCCTCACGGCGATGCCGATGTTGGTGTAGCGGAAGAAGGCGGCCAGGGCCACGATCACGAGGGGCACGGCGATGGCGGCCAGCACCTCGTTGCCGCCGAACCTCACCGTGCCGACGGAGAAGCCGATGTTGATGGGCGGCTCGATGGTGTTCTGCAGGCCATCGAGGCCGAACGCCCTGGGCAGCGCGGTGGCCACGCCGGCGAGGATCTGGCTCACGCCGATGGTGACGACGGTGAGGATGAGCCTCGGCGCTTTGAAGAAGCGCCTGATGAACACGAACTCGACGAAGGCGCCGAGGACGATGGCGGCGGCGATCGCTATCGGCAGGGCGACGAAGTACGGGAAGCTGCGGCCGAGTATGAGGACGACGCCGAGGGTCGCGGGGATGCCGCCGAGGTCGCCCTGGGCGAAGTTGATGATGCGGTTGCCCCGGTAGATCAGGGCCAGGCCGAAGGCGATCAAGGCGGTCAGGCCGCCGATCACCATGCCTTGCACGAAGATGCCGAAGGGCACGTCCAGGACCTGGCGTTGGAGGTAGAGGCCGAGCCACAGGAGGCCGAGGCCGATGGCGGCGGTGGTGACGAACTTTCTCACCCGCTCGTCGTCGACGAAGGTTTTCGTCGGCGGCGTCTCGCCCGGTTCTCGGGTCGGCGGCTCGGACCGTTCTGCCTCCGGCAGCGAACGGTCGTCCTCTCTGACTCCGCCGCCGCGGTTGTCGGTCATCAACCCCCCAGGTCCGACGATGTTGCGTTGCCGTGACTCTAACCTGACCGCGCGGTCAAGTTAGAGTCGAGGTCGAAATGGATCGGTTCTCCTCCGTCACGCTGGGTGACATCAGTGCTGGGCTGCGCCGGTATTGGCCGGCGGCGGTCACGGCTTTGCTCATCGCCTTGATGGCTGCGTTCCTGCCGGGCCACCGGCCGGGTTCGCCGGGTGGGTTGTTCGGCGCCTCGGCCCCGCCGCCGGTGGCCGTGGCTGCGGGGTCGGGCTCGGGTTCGTCGGACGGCTCGGCCTCCGACGCTGGTTCGTCTGGCTCCGCTGTCAGCGACTCGGCGTACGACTCCGGGCCGGTCGGCTTCGCCATCGGGCCGTCGCCGAGCTTCGGCGGCAACTCGGCCACGACCTTCGGGGGCGACGAGAATGCGGCCGCCCCCGACGCCCCTCTGGTTTCGTCGCCCTCCGGTTCCGGGTTCGGCTCCGGCGGTTCGTCGTCGTCGGGCGGCGGCGGCCGGTCGGTGCCGCTGACGCTCTCGGCCACGCTGTGGGCGACCAACGGTTCGGGCACGCCGCTCGCCACCCAGGACGTGCCCGACGGTTCGTTGCCGGTGGGCAAGCGGGTGGGGCAGGAGGACAAGCGTTCCTACGTTCGTCTCTCGGGGACCGACACGGTGTTGCGGTTGTCCGAGGTCGGCAGCGGGCGTTCGACCGGTGGTTCGGTCGTGTCGGTCCAGGCCTGCCGGGTGACCCAAGCCGGCTGGGCCGAGGGCCGGGGTGTTGCGCTGTCGTCGGCGCCGCCGTTCGACTCGACCGCTTGCGTCAAGGGCGAGCGGGCGACCGACGGTGTGTGGGAGTTCGACCTGTCGGCCTACTCCGACCGGACCGACGCCAAGGGCTTCGCCCTCGTCGTCGCCCCTGACGGCGGCGTGGACTTCCAGGTCAACTTCACCTCGATCGCCTGACCGGTTTCGCTTCGCTCATGCGACCCGGGGCAGCACCTCGCGGCCGAGCAACTTGATGTGGTCGAGGTCGTCGACGTCGAGCACCTGGAGGTAGGCCCGCTCGGTGCCGACTTCGGCGAACGCGTGGAGCTTCTCGACGACCTCGTCGACGACGCCGGCCGCGCCCTGGTTGCGGAGCTGGTCGGCGTCTCGGCCGATGGCTTCGGCCCGCCGCCGGTACTCGGGTTCGTCGGTGCCGCAGCACACGACGATCGCGGCCGAGTACCGGACCGATGCCGGATCACGGCCCTGGTCCTCGCACGCCTGCCGGACCCGGGCGAACGCCGCGGCCGCCTGTTCGGGTCCCTGGAACGGCAGGTTGAACTCGTCCGCGTAGGTCGCTACCAGCCTCGGCGTGCGCTTCTGGCCGCCGCCGCCCACGATGATCGGTGGCCTCGGGGTCTGCACCGGCTTGGGCAGGGCCGGCGAGTTGTCCAGTTGGTAGTGGCGGCCTTGGTGGGTGAAGGTCTGGCCCTTGGGTGTGGTCCAGAGGCCGGACACGATCGCGAGCTGTTCCTCGAGGCGTTCGAAGCGTTCGCCCAGCGGCGGGAACGGGATGCCGTAGGCCGTGTGTTCCTGTTCGAACCATCCGGTGCCGAGGCCGAGTTCGACCCGGCCGCCGCTCATGGCGTCGACCTGGGCGACCTGCATGGCGAGGATGCCAGGGGCCCGGAACGTTGCCGAGCTCACGAGGGTGCCCAACCTGATGGTGCTCGTCTCCCTGGCCAGCGCCGCCAGCGTGATCCACGCATCGGTCGGGCCCGGTCCTGGGTCGCCTGGGCCCATGCGCAGGTAGTGGTCGGAGCGGAAGAAGGCGTCGAAGTTTTCTTCTTCGGCCGTCTTGGCGACTTGCAGGAGTTGGTCGTAGCTGGCGCCCTGTTGCGGCTCGGTGAAGACGCGGAGGAGCATGGCGGCGAACCTATCCGTGATCGGCCAGGGCCATGGCCGCTCGCAGGTGGGCGACGTGGTCGGCGGGCTTGGTGTGGGCGTTGAGTCCGCTCGTCGACGGCATGACGTACGCCGGCCGGCCGCCGAATGCGCGCTCCTGCACTCCGGGCGCGGCCGAACGATCGACGGCCACCCGCCAGCCCTCGAGCCCCACGAAACACACCGCCCCCGGTTGCAGCCACGCCACCAGCCGTTCCACCCGTTTGGCCCCGGCCCGGTACTCGTCGCGTGTGAGCTCGGCCGACGCCACCGTCGCCCGCTTGCACAAGTCGGTCATGCCCACGTGGCTCTCGCGCAGCGCCCCCATCGTGTCCCGGGCGCGTGGCACCAACCCGGCCTCGACCGCCGCCGTCCAGAACCGGTTACCCGTCCTGGCGAACCCCACGCCCCGGTCCGCCGAGTACACGCTCGGGTTGAGCCCGCAGATGAGGAGCCGCATGTCGGGCCCGACGGTGTCGGGCAACGTCCGCACCCGCCGGCCGCTCGCCGTCAGCCGGCCGCCTCGGCCCTCGCCGGCGTGAGTGCCGTCGGCGTCGACGTCGGCGTCGGCGTCGTCGGCCGCCAGCTCGACCGCGCCCAGCCCAGCGCCTTCGAAGACGTCGGCTAACGGCGGGACCGTGGCCGAGGTGGGCCAGGTTATGTCGGCGACCTCGAAGCGGTCGCCCGGTTGGAGGGCCAGGTGCAGCTCAGCCAGCGCCAGTGGGAGGTCCGCGGCCCCCACGCCCGCGCACGACCGTCGGTTGGCGGGCGCCGCGGGCACCGACGCACGCTAGGTCCACGCCGGCCGGCCGGCCGGCTCGGCGATGGGCCAGGCCGCGTGGTCGGTCCCAGCGCGGTGCGCGTGGCGTGGCGCGGTGCGCGTGGCGCGGTGCGCGTGGCGCGGGTGCGCGCGGCCCCGCGTAGTCCGCGTGGTCCGCGTGGTCCGCGTGGTGCGAGCCGGGTGGCCCGGGCTGCGTGGCGCGGTGGGCGCGGCTGCGGCTGGCGGGCTGGTGGTCGGCCGTGGCTAGGGAGGTGCGACGACGACGTCGGTGCCGGGGTCTGAGAGTTCGAGTTCGAACACGATGCCTGCTCCTTTCTCGAGGCGGAGGGCGCGGATGCGGCCGTGGTGGTCGAGGTCGATGGTGGCGGGGTGGCCGTCGACGAGGGTGTCGATGGTTTCGGTGCCGGCCAGGCGCCGGGTTGGCGAGCGCCAGTGGGCGGGTGTGGGCGTGGCGACGAGCGAACGGAGGAGCTCGACCCACGATGGTTGGTCGACGGGCCCGAGGGCCGAGCCGGCGTCGATGGTCGTCCAGGGCCCGTCGGGGCCGGCTCGGATCCAGGCGGTGTGGCCGCGGATGCGTACTTCAGCGGGCATGACCGCCATGCCGGGCGTGGCCGTTGGTGCACCGATGGTCGCCAGGCCGGATGCGGTGGTGAAGCGGGCCAGTGGCTCGACGAACGACGTGACGCCGTGGACTTCGACGACCATGCCGGTGGTCGGGCCGGACACCCGGACGACGACCCGGGAGGTCCGGGCCGCGAGGGTTGCCGCGACGGCGCGGCGAAGGGCATCGGGTGCCGCGGGGCGATCGAGGGAACGCGGCCGTGAGGTCCACGGCGGTGCGGTCCTCGGCCGTGAGGTCCTCGACCGTGAGGCCCAGGACCGTGGGGACCACGACCGTGAGAAGCGCGAGTCAGGCGACGGCGAGGAAGACCACGGGACGTGTGAGGTCGTGAATGGCTCGCTACCGAGCAGCCCCGAGGCGACGGCGGCCACGAGGATGAGCACGAGCATGACGACGACGCAGGCCAACGACCAACGAGAAGGGCGGATCCAATGCACGAACGCCTCCAGCAAACAACGACGACCAACTGACGGAGGCGGGCGGACCCGCGAGTGCTGCTACCCAGAACCCTAGAACAAGGGTGTGACAACGTCGAGGGTCACGACGAGAAAAGACAAGCGAAAAATCAGTAACCGACGGCGGCACCGCCCAGGGCACGGGGGTCGGCGGCGCCAGAAAGCAAGCCATCCGAGAAGGCGATCATGTGGGCGTGGCCGAAGTCGGCGCTCCAGGCTGGTGACGGGAACGCATCGTGACCGAGCGCGGACAGGCCGGGCAGCCAGGACGGCGGCGCGTGTCCCTCGACCGCGACCCGCACCTGGCCGCGACCGCCCGACCAGATGTCGTAGCCGGTCTCGGTCCCGGCCAAGACCCACCGTCCCGCGGCCAGGGCGCTGGCCGGCGACTCGGCGTCGGCAGGACCCGAGGCACCGCCCGCGACGCCGGCGCCATACCGGCGGGCGAGGAGTTGCAACAGGATTTGGGGTTGGCTGTCGCCGCCCATGGTGCCGAGCACGCAGTCGAGCGAACCATCGTCGGTGCGGGTCACGAGCGCAGGCGACAACGTGTGGGGCGGCCGCCGCCGGGGCCCGTACTCGGCAGGGTGGCCGGGCACGAGGGAGAAGCCGTGCCCACGGTTTTGCAGGAAGATGCGCACGCCGGGCACGACCAGCATCGAACCGAAGCCCGAGTAGTTCGACTGGATCAGCGACACGCCCATGCCCGAGCCGTCGGCGGTGCAGAGGTAGATGGTCCCGCCCCCAAGGTAAGGACCGTCGCCGAGGCCGACAGCGGCGGCGTCGGCGGAGACCAACGAACGCCGGGTCGCCAACCGGTCCAATGCGACCAACGAAGGACCGTCGGCGTGTTCGTGCAAGACCGAGACACGGTCGTAGCCGGCGGCCCGCGAAGCCTCGATCAACAAGTGCGGCCAGAGCGGGTCGGTGGGGTCGGACGGAAGCGGCAAGCCAGAAGCGATCCACGCCGAGGCCAACGTCAAGTAGCCCTGCGAGTTCGGCGGCACCGTCCACAACGTCCGGCCCCACGACGGGATCGCGAGCGACAAGCCGTCGACCCAGTCGGCCAACGGCGACGAGAGGTCGTCTGCGGTGTACTCGCCGTCGCCCAACGCGAGCAAGCCTTCGCCGAACTCACCCTCGTAGAACCCGGCACGACCGGCAGAAGCGATCGCCGCCAACGTGCGGGCCACGCCGGGCCGGCGCATCAACGCGCCCGCCCGCAACGCCGGGCCCGTCGGATAGTCGGCCACGCCGTCGGAACCAGCGGCCGCCAGAGGCGCCAACGCCCGCCGGGCCGAAGCGGCCAGCAGCGGCGAGATCGGAAACCCGTCCGAGGCATAGGAGCGGGCGGGCGCGAGCAATGTCGACAACGGCAGCGAGCCGAATCGCGAATGCAACGCCACCCAACCGTCCACGCAGCCGGGCACGGGCACGGCCGAGATGTGGCCCGTGCGGGGAACGGCGGTGAACCCTTCGGCACGCAACCGCTCGGCCGACGCGCCCGAACCCGCCCGCCCGCTAGCGTTGAGCACGGCCGGCGCCGGTGAGCCAGGCAACGACACCAGAGCGAAGAGGTCGCCGCCCATCCCGCACAGGTGCTGCGTCGTCACCGACAACACCGCCGAGCAGGCGATGGCGGCGTCGACGGCGTTCCCACCCGAACGCAGCATGGCCACGCCCGCCGACGAGGCCAGGTGGTCGACGCTGCAGACCATGCCGTTGACGGCATACAGCGTAGGGAAGGGGGCCAGGGCGATGGGCCGTAGGCTAGGCAAAATGGCCGTCGACCCCACGAGCCGGTTCGCCGACCTGGTCGAGGCACCGCCGGCCGAGCTGGCCGACCACCTCGACGAAGCCGCCCTCCTCATCGCCGCCCACGCCCACCCGGCGCTCGAGGTCGACGACTACCGAGCAAGGCTCGACGACCTCGCCAACCGGGCCCAGGAGCCGAGGCTGGCCGACGTCGCCCACGTGCTCTTCGCCGAAGAGGGCTTCCAGGGCAACACCGACGACT
>JAXDPV010000054.1:0-27855 GCA_034668185.1 Actinomycetota bacterium | reverse complement strand
CGACCCCGCTCGCGGGCGGCCTCGATGATGGCCTCGGCTTCCTCACGGGCCTTCACCCGCATGGCCGCGGCCTCGCGCTCGGCTTCGGCGATCTTGCGCACGGCCGTCGACTGCGCTTCCTCCTGCTGGCCCTTGAGGTTGTCGGTGGCCGTGGCCCGGATGCGGGCGGCTTCGGCCCTGGCTTCCTCAAGCACCCGGGTGGTCTCGGCCGTGGCCGCGGAGCCGAGGGTCGCGACGCGGTCCCTGGCCTCGCGCACCAACTCCTCGGCCTCGGCCCTGGCCGCGGCCACGACGTCCTCGGCCTCGCTGGTGGGCGCGACGACCTCGACCGGCGGCGGGGCCACCGAGGCGTGCTCGTGGAGCCGCCGCAGCTCGTCGGCCACCCGCCCGAGAAACGCCCGCACCTCGACCGGGTCGAAGCCCCGGAACGCGGTCGGGAACGAGCGGTCGGCGACGTCCTCGGGCGCCAGCGGCGCCTCGACAGGGGCGGAGCCGTCGGCCTCGGACATGCCCCCGAGGTTACGACCAGGCGCCGCCCTCAGCGGGTGATCAGCCGCCGACCCCGCGGCCGATGGCGTCGATCACGTCGTCGATCGGCGTCCCGGTGTGGATCGGGATCGTCCCCGGGGGCGCCGGCGTGGTGACCGGCGGGCCGGGCAGGGTGACCGGGGGCGCCGTGGTCGGCGGGTTCGGCGTCGTCACCGGTGGCGTGGTCGGGAGCACCGGCGTGGTCGTGGTCGGCGAGGGCGAGCCGCCCGTCACCGGAGCCGCCGCTCCCCCGCCCCCGACCGCAGCAACAGGAATCGGCGATGGCGTGGCCGCCACCGACGCGAAGCCGCCGGAACGACCGAGCCAGTCGGCGATGGCCGCCCGCACCAGCGTGACCACCCGGCCCCGCTGGGCACCGGCCTGGTCGAGCACGACCAACCCCCACGAGGCACCTTCGTCGCGAAAGCCGACCACCGATGGCAGGCGGGCCGAGAACCCGCCGGGCGCCGAGGTCGCGATGGCCGTTGCCACCAACTGGTCGCCGGTGCGACGGCCTCGCAACAAGCCCCCGTCCCCGACCGCGCCTGGCACCAACGAGAGCAACGAAGCCTGGTCGACCGAAGGCGCCTGGGCGCTGAAGCCGGCGCTGCCGGCGTCGAGCTCGGCGGACAGGTCCATGGCCGAGCCCAGGAAGCGCACGTCCCATGCATCGGTGGGATCGAGGACGAGCGGCGACGCCTGCGACGGCACGAGCCCGAGCGCGGGCACCGATGCCGAGCGCAACGCCGGAACGGCCAAGCGCCGGCCGGCCGATGCGATGTCGATCCGGCCCACGTACACGGCCGTGCCCGCGTCCAACGACCGGTGCAGGCGGGCCGCCGACGACCGGGCCACCGCGAACGACGACTCCCCCGCCTTCACCCATTGCGCCGCCCCGCCCCCGGTCTCGACCAACAGCTCGCCGGCGGTCAGCTCGGGAACGAGGCCGACGGTGAGCTCGCCGCCCGCGGGCAACGACAGGCGCACGCCGTGGGCCAGGGTCAGGCCGGCCTCGCCATGCGAGCCCTGCACCCGTACCTGGTCGCCGGCGGGGACGAGGTCGCCGTCCGACAGCCGCACCCACGGGACGAGCGCCGACGACCGCCCCTCGGCCACCACCGGGGCGCGCAACGACACCCGGGCCTCACCCGGGTTCGGTTCGTCCCTCCCCCCGCCCAGCGCGGCGGCCGCCGCTACTCCGGCGGTCACCAACACGAGCAGAGCGAGTGCCAGCACGCGTCGCACCACTCTTTAGCGTCGGTAGGGCGGGCAGCAGTATTGAGAACTTGGAGCCCTTGCCGCTGGCGGTGGCGCACGCGACCCGCCCGCCGAGGCGCTCGGTCACCCGCTGGACGAGGGCGAGCCCGAGCCCGAGGCCGCCGAAGGAGCGGGTGTCGGATTCGTCCCCTTGCGACCATTCGGTGAAGGCACGGTCGAGTTCCTCCTCGGTCATGCCCACGCCGACGTCCCGCACCGAGATCTCGACCATGCCGGCGTCGTCCTCGGCCGGGCCCGCGCTCACCACCACCCGCCCGCCGCCGGGCGAGAACTTCACCGCGTTGTCGATGAGCTCGTCGACCGAGCGGGCCAACCACCGGCTGTCGCCCCGGACCGCGGGCGTGTCCTTGGCGATCCGCCTGGCGACGGCGTGGTTGGCGTCGACCTTGCCGGCCCACCCGTCGACGACGTCGCGCAGCAGCACCCGCACGTCGACGGGCTCGATGGTGAGGACGTCGCGGCCCGCGTCCAACGAGGCGAAGAACTCGAGCATCTCGACGATGCGCTCGAGGCGCTTGGCCGAGCTGAGGATCGACTCGTACACGCCCCTGGCCCGGTCGGGCGGGAGCTGGCGGCCGGCCAGCATCTGCGAGTACCCGATCAACGGCGTGAGCGGCGTGCGCAGCTCGTGGCCGACGCGGCTGAGGAAGTGGCGCTTCATGCGCTCGACCTCGCGCTCGCCCCGAAGGTCGCGCAGCACGACCACGCCGCCGATGACCTCGCCGTCGGGGCTGCGCAGCGCGCCCGCGGTCAACGCCACCGGCACGCCGTCGTCGCCGAGCGCGCCCAATGCCGTCCACCGGCTCCTGTCCAGTCGTCGCAACCGGCCAGAGAGGTCTTCGCCGTCCTCGCCCCGCACCCGCAGCACGTGGTCGATGGGCTGGCCGAGCGCGGCCACCGCGCCGATGCCGACGAGCTCTTCGGCGGCGGCGTTGAAGTCGGTGATGCGGGCGTCGCCGTCGACCGCGACCAAGGCCTCACCCATGCCGGCGACGATGGCCTCGACGCGCGCCGCGGCCTCGGCCAGCGCGTCGGTCTGCTCCTCGATCGAAGCCGCCATCGAGTCGAAGGTCGCGGCCAGCACGCCGACCTCGTCCTCGCTGCGGATGCCGGAACGGACGCCGAAGTCGCCGCCCTGGATGGCCTCGGCCGAGGTCGTGAGCCGGCGGAGGCCGGCCCCGATGCGGTCGCCGACGAGGGCCGCGGCCAGCAGCGCCAGCACCGTCCCCCCGAAGGCGATGATGAAGAACGTGCGGAACAAGCTCTCCCGCACGTTGTCGACCGCGGTCGTGGGTCGCGACGCGACCAGCGCGAGGACCGGCCGGTTGTCGGCGGCCCGCACCGGGCGCGCCGCGACGAAGCGGGTGGTCGCGACCTCGCTCACCTGCGGGCTGGCGCCGAGAACGTCGGTGGCCAGCCGGGTCAGCGCGGCCGGCGACGGTTGCGCCCCGGCCTCGGCCACCAACCCGGCCCGGCCGACGAGCGAGAGCGAGTCGCCGTCCTTGGCCCGCACCGCCAGGAACGTGTGGTCGAGGGCCCGCACCGCGACGACCGCGCCGAGGCGCACGTCGCTGCGCAACCGCAACGGCGCCGCGCCCACCACGAAGGCCGAACGGTCGAGCACCTGGGTCGAGGCCCGCCCGGCCGCGGGCGACGACGCCAACGTCTCCTGCACCACTTGCGACCCGGCGATCGAGACGAGCACGGCCGGGTCGAGGCCGTTGGCCGCCACCACCCGCTGGGCCTGGTTGACGAAGACGAAGGCGAGCTCGTTGTAGATGCCGTCGCGCGCCCGCTTCAACTCGTTCTCGATGGCCAGCCGCTGGGTCTCGGGGGGCACGCCGTTGGGGTCGAGCTGGGCCAGCACCCGGGGGCTCGACGGGTCGTCGGGGTTCTGCTGCAAGCGGCCGAGCAAGGTGGCCACGACGGCGGCGTCGGTGAGCACCTCCCGATTCAGGCCCTCGATGGCGCTGGCGTTCTGCGAGGCGCGGCTGTCGAGGTCGGTGAGGGCCTGGTCCTCGACGGTGCTGGCCAGCACGGCCGACAGGGCGACCGACAACACGAGCACGACGAGCAGGAGGGTGGCCGCGGCCGACGCCGCCACCCGGGCGGCGATGGCCCGCCGGCTGGCGCTGAGCAGGGCGGCGCCGATCGACAAGCCGCTGGCCGCCGACACCGCCGCGGCCGCGCCGGGCACGTCCAACGCATCGAGAGGAACGGCGAGCAGCAGCCCGGCGACACCGGCCCACAACAGCGCCCGCGAAAGCGCGTTCCCGCGCCATTGCGCGCTGCCCACCAACAGCCCGCACGCGCCCGCCACCCGCAACGCCGCCAGCAACGGATCGTTGTGGTCGGCGACGATCAACGACCCTTGGAGGAAGGCGGCCGCGCCCACGCCGAGGAAGCCGGCAGCCAACGCCGAGCGGGCCCCGGCCCGCACCGTCAACGGCTCGGCCCGCAGGGTCACCAATGCGAGCCCGGCCAGCGCCACCAGGAACACGGTGAACGCCGCCGCGAATTGGTACTGCGCAGCGAAGGCCGGCATGGCTAGCGGATGCTAACCACGCTGCCCTCCACCGGCGGGGCCCAACGCGCTGAGGTCGCCGCCGAGGGACCCGAGGGCGTCGAGCGCTTCCTGCAGGGTCGTGACCTTGATCACCTTGAGATGGGCGCCGGCGTGCTGGCGGGCCACGTCGTATTCGCCAGCCGGGACGAGGAAGACATCGGCGCCCGAAGCCCGCACCGCCGAGGTCTTCTGGGCCACGCCGCCGACGTCGCCGACACGGCCGTCGATCTCGATCGTGCCCGTCACCGCGACCTTGCGGCCGCCGGTGAGCTCGCCCGGCGTGAGGTTGTCGATCACGCCCAGGGTGAAGGCCAGGCCGGCCGACGGGCCGCCGATGTTGTCGCTCTTGATGTCAACCTTGAACGGGGTGTCGAAGTCGCGCTTGAAGGTGCGCAGGTAGACGCCGAGGACGACCTTGCCGCCCTGTTCCGGGTCGGCCGCGACCGGCACCAAGGCGGTGCGGGCGCCGGTGCCGTCGGGCTGGGCCACGTCGATGCGCAACACGTCGCCGGCCTTGTGCCCGCCGATGAGGGCGGTGGCGTCGGTGACGAGGGCGATGGGCTGGCCGTCGATCGCCTTGATGACCTCGCCCTCGTGGAGCTGGCCGTTCACCGGGAACTGGGGCAGCACCCGCTCGACGAGCGCGCCCTCGCCCTTCTCCTTGACCTCGTAGCCGAGGCGGCGCAGGCCGACAACGATGGCCGTCTGCTTGGACGCGTCCATCACCTCGAAGTTCTGCTGGCGGTACTGCTGGTTCGAGGTGTCGGGCGGCTTGATGCGGTCTTCGGGCACGACGTCGACGTCAGTCCGCAACCAACCCACGAACGCCTGGATGGGGTGCACCTGCTGGAGGCTGATGGTGGTCAGCAGCACCTCGCCCTTGGCCGGGTACGTCTTGGTGCCGTCGGCCGAGATCAACGTGCCCACTTCGCGGGCCGATCCGGGGGCCAGCGCGTAGTACGGGAGGGCCCAGTTGAAGCCGACGACGACCAGGCCGAGCACCAGCAAAAGGGCGATCGCGGTGCCCAGCCAGGGGTGGCGTTCTGGAGGTTCCACGGGCTCCCAGCCGAGGGGGCTCCGCACTACCATCGGCTCGATCGTGTTCACCGAAGACCAGCTTCCCACGTGATCGACTGGTACCAACTGCCGGTGCTGGGGGAAGACGGTCGCTGGCAAGCGCCCCCGCCCCCTCCATTGCTGAGTTCACTGCCGGATGTGGCAGACAACTCAGCAATGGACGACCGAGTGGTGGCGCGGCGCCGCCGCCGTGGCCTGTCGAGGGCGCGGGCGGCGGTCACGTTGTTGGTGGTCATTGCCGTGACCGGGGCCGGTTTGGCCGCGGCGATCGGCGTGGCCGTCGGTGTCCTGGCGTTGGTGCTGAAGCGCGCCGCCGGCTGAGCGCCGGGCGAGGGCTCAGCCCTTGCCGAACAGGCCGAAGCGGCCGCCGTTGGCCGAGGCGTTGGCGGCACCGTTGCCGGCACCGGCCACTGCGGGCTCGGGCTTGACCGCGGCCGAGGCCGCAGGCACGTCGGGCATCTCGGGCACGATGGCGGCAACCGGGGCCGCGGCCTTGCCGGAAGGAGCGGGGGCCGGAGCGACGGCGGGTGCCGCCGGCGGGGCCTCGACGGCGACCTCGACCCGGTAGTAGGTCTTGACCTCCATCTTCACCTCGTCCATCCGGAAGATGCGGGCGTCGGCTCCCTGCCCGGAGTTGCGCAGCGACTCGACGTGCCGCGCTGCCTCCTCGAGGCTCTCGACCTGGTGGTGGACGGGCTGGCCGTCGGCCGCACCGTGGATGACCATGTGTGACATCCCTCGCTCCTTTCCGCGCATAGCTGCATCGGACGGGCGGAGGGGCGGCTTGAGTGGGGAATCCGGCCTATCCGAAGCCGGCCAGGGCCAAATGCACCACATAGCGCTGCTTGGCCGACCCCGGCGGGTGGCAGGCGAACAGCGTGGCCGTGGGCGTGGTCGTCGGGTTCACGATGTCGAGGCGGCCGGGCGACACCACCTCGTGGCCCGTCACCAGGTAGCGGCTGCGCACGCCGCCGATGGTGAAGAAGACCTCGTCGCCCTCGACGAGTTGGTCGATGTTGCGGAACGGGTGGGTGTGGGTGACCCGGTGGCCGGCGAAGACGGCGTTGCCGTTCTCGCCCGGCAGGGCCGTGCCCGGCCAGTGGCTCGGGCCCTGGTCGATGTTGCGCAGACTGATGCCGTGCATGACCTTGTGGACCAGCCCGATCTTGGGGATCTCGATCTTGCCGATCTCCTGGATGGGCTCGGGCACGTAGGGGTCGGCGGGCGGCTTGACCGGGGCGGTCAGGGTGGGCGCGGCGGCGGCGTCGGCAGTCGTGGTCGTCGTGGTCGCGGCCACGCCCTGGCCGGTGGTGAAGAGCGGCGAGTCGACCGTCGCCTTGGCCGGTTCGGTCGAACGCAGGACGGCCACGAACATGCCGGCGAAGAACAGGAGCCCGGTCGCCAGGAGCACGAGAAACCGCCGCGGGTCGGTCACCGGGCAAGTATGGCGGGGATGAACCAGCGCAGACGGGAGGCGGCGATCGCGGGCCACACCGGCGACGAGGTCTCGGCCCGCGCCCTGCTCGGCGACGACGTGCCCGCGGTGCGGGCCACCGCCCTGGGCGCGCTGGCCCGGCTCGGCCGGTTGCAGCCTGCCGATGTCGAGGCCGCGCTGCGCGACGGCGATCCGGGCGTGCGCCGGCGGGCGGCCATGGAGGCCCGCAACGTCATCGCCGTCGACCTCGTCCCCGTGCTCGACGACCCCGAGTCGTTGGTGGCCGAGGCTGCGGCTTGGGCCCTGGGCGAGCGGGCCGAGGGCGCGGGCGCGCACGCGGTCGACCGCTTGGCCGCGATGGCGACGGAGCACGACGACGCGCTGTGCCGCGAGGCCGCGGTCGCGGCCCTCGGTGCCATCGGCGACGGCGCCGGACTACCGGCGATCCTCGCCGCCACCACGGACAAGCCCGCGGTGCGGCGCCGGGCCGTCCTCGCGCTCGCGCCCTTCGAGGGGCCCGACGTCGACGCCGCCCTCCAGCGGGCCCTCACCGACCGCGACTGGCAGGTGCGCCAGGCGGCCGAGGACCTACTCGCCTGACTTGACGAACCGCCACGCCGCGGGCCCGATGCCGGCCGCCAGGAGCAGCTTGATGGTGTCGCCGATGAGGAACGGCGCCAGCCCAAGCTCGGCCGCCTTGGTGCCCGACACGTGGATCGAGTGGGCCAGCCACGGGAGGCCGAAGGCGTAGATGACCGCGCTGCCGGCGAGCATGGCCGGGATCGAGGTCAGGAGGCTGCGGTCCTGGCGGCGCTCGGAGAGCAGGCCCACCAGCGCCGCGGCCACGACGAAGCCGACGAGGTAACCACCCGAGGCGCCCGTCAACTGGGCCCATCCGTGGGCCCCGCCGGCGTAGATCGGCAGGCCGAGGCCGGCGACGACGTAGAGGAGCTGGCTCAGCAGGCCGCGCCGCCAGCCGAGGGCGGTGCCGGTGGCCAGCACCGCGAACGTCTGGCCGGTGATCGGCACCGGCGTGAACGGCAGCTTGATCGTGAGCTGGGCGGCGAGGGCGGTGAGCCCGGCGAAGCCGACGACGAGCAGGGCGTCCCGCACCCGCGTACGGGGGAAGACGGCATCGGCCAGCGTCGGCGCCGGGGCGGTGATGGCGGTCATGGCCGGCGAACTTACCGTGCTTCACACGGGTGGTGGGGCTAGCGGTCGGCTTCCTTGAACATCACCCGCAGTGACTCGAAGGCCTCGATGCACTTGCCGGCGCCGAGGACCACGCATTCCAGCGGCTCGTCGACCAGGTGCACCGGCAGGTCGGTCTCCTTGGCCAGGCGCTGGTCGAGGCCCCGCAACATGCCGCCGCCGCCGACCAGGTGGATGCCCTGCACGATCAGGTCCTGGGCCAGCTCGGGCGGGGCGTTGCCGAGGCACGAGATCACCGAGTCGACGATCGCGCTCACGTGTTCGTCCAGCGCGTCGCGCACCTCCTCGGCCGAGAGGATGACCGTCTTGGGCAGGCCGGTCATGAGGTCGCGGCCCCGCACCTCGGCCTTGATCTCGTCGGCGGTGGCGAAGGCCGAGCCGATGGCGACCTTGATCTCCTCGGCCGTCCGCTCGCCGATGGCGATGCCGTACTCCCGCCGAACGAACGTCTGGATGGCGGTGTCCATGTCGAAGCTGCCGACGCGGATCGCCTCCAACGCCACCGTGCCGCCGAGGGAGATCACCGCCGTCTCCGAGGTGCCGCCGCCGACGTCGACGATCATGTTGCCGAGGGGTTCGCCGATGGGCAAGCCGGCGCCGATGGCCGCGGCCATCGGCTGGTCGATGAGGTACGCGTCGGTCGCACCGGCCCGGCGGGCGGCCTCCTTCACCGCCCGCTTCTCGACCGACGTGATGGCGCTCGGCACGCAGATCAGCACGCGGGGCCGGTTGAAGCGTGAGATGCCGGCGCGGGTGAGGATGATGCGGATCATCCGCTCGGTGATGTCGAAGTCGGTGATGGCCCCGCCCCGCAGCGGCCGCACCGCTTGGATGTAGCCGGGCGTCCGCCCGATCATCTGCCAGGCCTCGTGGCCCATGGCGAGCACATCCTGGGTCTGGATGTTGAGGGCGATGACGCTGGGCTCGTTGAGGACGATGCCCTGGCCCTTGGCGTAGACGAGGGTGTTGGCCGTGCCCAGGTCGATGGCGAGGTCGCGGGCCACTACTTCGGCTCGCCCGGCCGCTTGTCAGGCGCGAGGGCCTTGAGCTCGCGCTGGAACTCCTCGATGCCGTGGGTGAGGGAGGTCGGCTTGCGGTTGCGGTAGTAGAGGATCAGGCAACCGACGATGCTCACGACCACGGCGATGCCGAGGTACAAGAGGTTGCTCACGGTGTCGCGACCTGGCTGGGATCGACGACGTCGGCCGCGCCGGTACCCCACGCCTCCCCGCCCTCCCACGACTCCTTCTTCCAGATCGGGACCGATGCCTTGACGGCGTCGATGGCGAATCGGGCGGCGGCGAAGGCCTCGCCCCGATGGGGTGCGGCGACCACCACGACCACCGCCACCTCGGCCAGCTCCAGGCGGCCGGTGCGGTGCAGCAGCGCGATCCGGCCGATCGAGGGCCAGCGGGCGCGGGCCTCGTCGGCGACGGCCTGGAGGCGGGGCCGCGCCTGCTCCTCATAGGCCTCGTACTCGAGCCATTCGACCCCGGTGCGGCCGGCGGCGGTGTCGCGCACGGTGCCGGTGAACAGCACCTGAGCCCCGCAATCGGCGGTGGTGGCCCAGGCCAGCGCGCCCTCTACGGGCAACCGATCGGCGGACAGCCCGAGCCAGTCGTTCGCCTCTGACGGGGGGACCAGCACCCCGCAATGGTACGGCCGGGCGCGACGCCTGCGCTGACAGGTGCGCCGGTAGCCTTGCCAGGGTGGATGACGAGGACGACGGGCTCTACGACGAGCCCGTTGCGCCGCTACTGCCGCCCGACGACCGTCTGTGGCGACACCCGACCGAGATGGCCAAGGAGCTTGGTCGCCTCGGAGGGGGCGGTGGCGCGTCCCACGAACCCCGCATGGTCACGGTCGTCGCGCTGACCAGTTGCATCAGCGTGCTGCTCACCCTGGGGCTGATCGCGGTGGTGCGGCCGATCAAGACCCGCATCGCCGTCGAGCGCATCGGCGCTTCGGTTTCGTCGGTCGGCGACGTGGCCGAGTTGGCCGATCGCATCCGCCCGGCGGTGGTCCAGGTGGTGGCCTCGACCGCGGCCGGCGTCGAGTCGTGGGGCTCGGGGGTGGTCTACCGCAGCGACGGCATGATGCTGACCTCGGAACACGTGGTGAAGGACGCCCGTTCGGTGCGGGTGCTGCTCGGCAGCGGCGTCGAGGTGCCGGCCCGGGTGGTGGGTATGGACGCCGAGACCGACATCGCCCTCATCGACCTCGACGGCAACGACTTCGAGGTCGCCCCCCTCGGGTTCACCGACGGCGTGCGGGTCGGGCAACCCGCGATCACGATCGGTTCGCCCAACGGCAACGGCGGTGGTCTCGTGGTGCGGGTGAGCGTGGTCAGCGCCCTCGGCCAGGAGGCCGGCGTCGACGGCCACAAGCTCGTCGACATGATGCAGACCGACACCGCGGTCGCCCCCGGGTGCGCGGGCGCGCCGGTGCTCGACGCCCACGGCGCGGTCATCGGCATCGCCGCGGCCAACGTGACCACCGACGCCGGCGCCATCGGATACGCCACGCCAATCGACGTGGCCAGGGCCGTGGCAACGCAACTGCTCGACAACGGCAAGGTCACCCGGGGTTGGCTCGGCGTCGAGGGCGAGACCCTGACGGCCGAACGTTCCAAGGAGCTCGGCGTTCCCGGGGGCGCGGTCGTGCGCCGGGTGAAGCCGACGAGCCCGGCCGAAGCCGGTGGCTTGCAGGCCGCCGACGTCATCGTCGCCGTCGACCAGGCCGCCCTGCCGACGTGGAGCGCGCTCGTCGTCCGTCTGCGTTCGCTGCGCCCCGGCGACACCATCTCGCTCACCGTCGTGCGCGACGGCCAACGCAAGACGGTGCCCGTCACCCTCGCCGAGAAGCCGACCGCCTGACCAAGGCGACCACACCGGCAACCAGCGCCGCCATGACGACACCGGTCACGCCGAGGGCCAGCTCCTGGCGCCGTTGCGGGCTGAGCTCGCGCCACCACGAGCCCTTGCGGGAGGCGACCAGCGCCTCTTCGTTGGTGTGCTCGGGCGACCAGCCGGTGGCCCGCAGGCGGTCGTTGGCCACGACCCACGGGTGGGCGAGGTAGGGCGAGGCCGACGAGGGCGCGCCCCCGAGGCCGAGGCGCCAGGCCCAGCGCTCGGCGACCACCGCGACCCGGTCGGGCAACGGCAAGGTGACGCCGGTGCCGGTGCTGGCCAGGGCCCGGGCGGTCTCGCCGCTGACCCAACCGTCGGGCGCGAGGTTGAACGTGCCCTCGAGTCCTTTCGACCACGCGTGGGCGAACGCCGAAGCGGCGTCGTCGACGTGGAGGAACTGGGCCGGGGCCAGCGCCTCGCCCCGGCGCAACGACGACGGCCGGCCCAAGGTCGACGACTCCCAGCTCTCGCCGCCGGGAGCGACCACCGGCACGGCCCGTAACACCGCCACCTTCACCCCGGGGTGGTCGTCGGCCCACTCGCCGACCAAACGCTCGGCCTCGGCGTGCTCCACCGCGAAGGCAAGACCGGGGTTGGGCCGCAGGGGCACGTCCTCGGTGAGTGGCACGGCGTTGTCGGCCCAAGCCCCGTAGACCGCCGCGCTCGACCGGTACACGAAGGCGCCGACCGAGGCCGACGACGACGCCGCTTCGAGCACGGCTCCGACGTCGGTGGCCGCGCCCAGGTGGATCACCGCGCTCGCCCCCTCGACCAGGCGCTTGAGCTCACCGCCGGCGGGAAGGCGCACCACCCGATCGACTGACGGGTCGGCTTCGAGGTGGGCCACGAGCCGGCGCCCCGTGCGCCCCTCGGCGCCGCTAACGACAACGGTGACCATCGGCCTACCATGCCCTCGTGAGCGTGCCCGGTCCATTCGGCGACATGCCGATCTTCGGCGACCTGGCCAAGCTGTTCCAGAACCAAGGCCCGGTGAACTGGGAGGTCGCCCGCCAGATCGGCGGGTACATGGCCGCCGAGGGCCAGCCCGAGGGCAACGTCGACCCCATCGAGCGCATCCGGCTCGAGGAGCTGGCCCGGGTGGCCGAGCTCCACATCGGCGACGCCACCGGCCTGGCCACCTCCGTCACCGGGCGGTCGGTGTCGGTGCGGGCGGTGACGCGGGCCGAATGGGCGGCCTCGACCCTCCAGGCCTACCGCCCGATGTTCGAGCGCCTGGCCGCCTCGCTCGGCTCGCAGACCCTGACCGACCCCGTCGAGGACGAGACCGGCGAGATCCCCACCGAACTCCTCGGCAACCTCATGTCGGTGATGGCGCCCACCATCCTCGGGATGCAGCTCGGCCTCATGGTCGGCCACCTGGCCCGCCGCTCCCTCGGCCAGTACGACCTGCCCGTGCCCCGGCCGGCGAGCGACGAGCTGTTGGTCGTGGCCGCCAACCTCGACGAGTTCGCCTCCGACTGGAGCCTGCCGCCCGACGACCTCCGCCTGTGGGTCTGCCTCGACGGCATCGCCCACCACGCCGTGCTCGGCCGCCCCCACGTGCGGGCCCGGCTCGAGGAGCTGCTGCTCGACTACGCCGCCGGCTTCGCCCCCGACCCCAACGCGCTGAGCGACCGCATGGCCAACATCGACCCGACCGACCAGAGCTCGTGGGAGTCGGTGTTCGGCGACCCCGACTCGTTCCTCGGCTCGATGGAGTCGGAGGGACAGCGCCGGCTCAAGCCGCAACTCGAAGCGCTGACCTCGACCATCGAGGGCTACGTCGACTACGTGATGGACGAGGTCGGCGGCAAGCTCATCGGCTCCTACGGCTCGCTCACCGAGGCGCTGCGCCGGCGCCGGGTCGAGGCCAACAAGGGCGACCGCTTCGTCGAGCGGTTGTTCGGGCTCGAGCTGAGCCAACGCCAGTACGACCGGGGCGGCGCCTTCGTTCGGGGCGTGGTCGAACGCCAGGGCCCGGCCGGGCTCAACCGCCTGTGGGCCTCGGCCGTCGAGCTGCCCACGCCCCCGGAGGTCGACGCCCCCGGCCTGTGGTGGGAGCGGATCAACATTCCCTGATCGCGGTGCGCACGATGGCGCCGCCGTCGAGCTCGACGACACCGAAGGTGTGGTGCGGCTGCGCCCTCCTCTCGATGGGCGAGCCCGGGTTCAACAACCACTGGCCTTCGAGCCCGGGCCCGTCGAAGGGCACGTGCGAGTGGCCGTAGACGACGAGGTCGCAGTCGGGGAACCGCCCTCGCATCCGGGCCGCCCGGCCGGCGGTGGGCCCGCTGTCGTGGATCATCCCGACCCGCACGCCGGCGAGCACCTCGACCCGGGTCTCGGGGAGCATGGCCGCCAGTTGGGAGTCGTCGTTGTTGCCGAGGACGGCGTAGGTCGGGGCGAAGCCGCCGAGCTCGTGGATGACGTCGGCCACGAGGACGTCGCCGGCATGGAGGATGGCGTCGGCCGTGGCCAGCTCGGCGTAGACGGCGTCGGGCAACCGCCGCCTTCCTGAGGGCGTGCGGATGTGGGTGTCGGCCAGGACCACGAGCTTCATCTCGCCGCCAGCCTCCCTCGCACGGCGACGAAGGCCGCGCCGGCGATGGCCGACGCCGTGGCGATCACCACGTAACCCTGGCGCAGCGGCGTGACCACCACGACCGGGAGCAGCGCGCCGATGACCCACACCAGTTGGAAGCCGGCTTCGTAGCGGGCGAACTGCTGGCCCCGCACCTCGTCGGGCGCGTCGCGCTGCACCAGCGCATCGAAGGCCAGCTTGCCCGCGCCCGCGGCCAGCCCGACGACGCCGGCCATGGCCGCGGCCCACAACCTCCCGTGGGTCGTCGCCAGGGCGAGGCTCGTGACCGCCACCAGGCCGAGGCAGCCGGCGAGGATCGTCTCCTCCTCGACCCGCTTTCGTGCTCTTGGCGCCAGCGCCGAGCCGGCCAACGTCCCGGCCATGCTGGCCGCCAGCACCACCCCGAACCACCACGACGGCGCCCGCGCCCGCCGGAAGCCGAAGGCCACCAGGAACGTCAGGAACCCGACCTCGGCCCGCAGCAACGCCATCACCACCGCCGCCGCCATCGTCCCCACCGCCGTTTGGGCGCGATCACTTCGGTATTCCGAGGTCATCGCGCCCAAACGGGGTATCCGCAGGGCGAAGGCGCCCGCGACCACGAAGACCAGCGCCGCCAGGCGGAGGACCCAGGCGGCGCCGAGGAGCTTGAGGGTGAGGACGCCGGGACCGGCGGCGAGGAAGCCGGCGACCACGCCGGTGATGGCCAGCTTGCTGTTGGCCTCGACCAGGTCGGCCTGGCCCCGCACCGCCGAGGGCACGAGCGCGGACTTGGCGACCGAGTAGGCCTTCGACAGCACGAGCACGGCGAAGGCCGCGGGGAAGAGCAGCAGCCCGTGTACGACCCTGGCCATGAAGAGGCAGGCCGCGGCCCGGCCGAGGCACGACAGCACGACCATGGCCCGCCGGCCCTTGCGGGAGCGGTCGATGGCCGGGCCGAGGAAGGGCGCCACCACCGCGAACGGCGCCATCGTCAGGAGGAGCGAGAGCGCGACCCGGCCGCGGGCGGCCGAGGGCGAGATGCTGAAGAACAACGAGCCCGCCAGGGCCACGGTGATGAGGGTGTCGCCGGCCATGGCCAGCCCGTGGGTCGCGGTGAGCCGGCCGAACGCTCCACCCCTCGGACCATTGACCACGCCATCCATCGTAAGGAGGCGCCGTTGACCACGTTCAGCGCTAAAGCTCGTGACGCTCCGTGACGACAACTTGCACATGTCCGATCTTTCCAACCTGCTTGGTGACGTCTACGGCGATTCCTCCCCTGACGGCCCCCCGGTCCGCCGTGAGCCGGCGGCCTCCGAGCGGACGCCGGAATGGTCGGAGGACGCCCGCCTCGACCGTGCTTTCGCCGGTTGGGAGCCCGAGGCCCGTGGCGGCTTCGATGCGCCGGTGAGCGCCCCGGCCAACGACTCGGCCCTGGCCGACGCCCTCTCGGCCGCCCTGGCCACCCCGGCCCCGCCGGCGACGTCGTTCGCCCAGGCCATCAACGAGATGCCGGCCCCGAGCCCGGCCCCGTCGGTTCCGGTGGCGGCTGCCGCCCCGGCGGCCCCCAAGGCCGGCTGGACCTCGGCCCCCTCGGCCCCGGCTCCCGCGGCTTCTGCCGCTGCCGCCCCGGCCCGCATGTGGGTCCCCGGCGACGACGACATCTTCCCCATGCGGGGCAAGGCCGCCAAGCGCTGAACAGCGCTGGTTAGCCGGCTTCGGCGTCGGCGGTGAAGGCCACCGGACCAGGTACCGCGGGAAGGCGGAGGGTGAAGGTCGAGCCCTTGCCTTCCTCGGATTGCACCCTGACCTCGCCGTGGTGGTTGCCGGCGACGTGGCGCACGATGGCGAGCCCGAGGCCCGAGCCGCCGGCGTGGTGCGACCGCGCCCGATCCACCCGATAGAAGCGCTCGAACACCCGTTGGAGGTCGCGGCTCGGGATGCCGATGCCGTGGTCGGAGACCACGACCTCGACGTCGGTGCCGTTGGTCCGGCTGTCGATCGTGACCTGGCTGCCCGGCTCGCTGTAGAGCACGGCGTTCTGGGCCAGGCACTCGACCGCGGTCACGAGTTGCTGGCGGTCGCCGAGCACGGCCACCCGCCGTCCCGGCTCGTGGAGCACGACCTCGACCTTGCGGTCGCGGGCCAGCGCGTCGAGGCCCTCGATGGCCTGGGCCAGCACCAGGTGGAGGGCGACGGGCTCGCGCCGGGGCGACTCCTCGGCCTCGATGCGGCCGAGGGTGAGCAGGTCGTCGACCACCCTCCCGACCCGGGCGGCCTTGCGCTCGATGCGGGCCCCGAGCCGCTGCACCACAGCGGTGTCGTCCTCCTCGCCCAGGGCCTCGGCCAGCGCGGTGAGCGCGGCCACCGGCGTGCGCAGCTCGTCGGCCACGTTGGCCACGAAGTCGCGCCGCACGGCTTCGAGGCGGCGGCGCTCGGCCACGTCCTCGACCACCACCACCGCGCCGATGAGCTTGGAGGCGTTGACCAACGCCGAGGCCGTCATCTCCAGCGTGCGCCTCGGCGGGCCGAACAGGTCGAGCGTCTCCCGCAGTGGGTGGCCCTCGACCAACGACTGGCCAAGCAGCTTGTCGACGGTGTCGCGGGCGAGGGTCTCGCCGAGGAGGTCACCGACCAGCTCGTCGGCGCGTTCGTTGCGGAAGACGACGTCGCCGTTGTCGTCGCACACGACCACCCCGGAGTCGACGAAGCGGAAGGCGTCACCCAGGCGTTCGGCGGCCACGTGGGCGTCGCTCACGGCCAGCGCCGCCGAGCCCGCGGCCCGCTCGAGCTTGGCCAGCGACGCTTCGAGGCGCCCGCTGCCGACGACGTCGACGGTGCCGATGCTCTCCAAGCGTGAGACCACCGAGGCGATGCGCCGCACCAGGTGGCGCCGCGTGCGCCACGTCCAGAACAGCACGACCAGCGTCAGGACGCCGCAGCCGATGGCGACCAGTTGGTAGTCGGCGGCGCCCATGGGGCCATGGTACGGCCGCGCCGGTCAGGAAGGCAGGAGGGTGGCGAGCACGTCGACGGCGTCTCCGTGGTCGACGGCGCGGGGACCGACCAACGCGTTGACCGAGACCCACCCGCGGTTGACGATCATGGTGTCGGTGTCGTCGGCCAGCGCCTCCTCGGTCTCCTTGAGCACGAGTTGCAGCCGACCCTCGACCTCGCCTTCGTACACCGTGCGCACCACGCCGAACGGCGCCAACCGCCCACTGCGCACGCCCTTCACCTCGTCGACCGGCAGGTTAGGCACGTTGACGCTCAGCACCGTGCCGTTGGGCTGCCCGCCCACCCATCCGACCGCGGCCACGGCGAAGGCGGCGGCGGTGTCGAGCAGCCAAGGCTCGCCGATCGACTGGCTCACGGCCACGCCCTTCAGGCCGAAGTTGGCCGCCGACAGCGCGGCCCCGACCGTCCCGGAGAACAGGATGCTGCGGCCGGTGTTGGGCCCGTAGTTGATGCCCGAGCAGATGAGCTCGGGGCGTTCGCCGAAGGCGCCGAGGTGACCGGCCATCACCGCCATGCCGGGCGGCCCCTCGACCCCGAACACCGGCACCTCGTCGTGGAGGCCGTCGAGCTCGAAGCGCTCGACCCGCACCCCGCTGGCGTGCCCGGGCCCGAGGGCGGCGCCGGAACCACTCATGTCCGCGAGGGGCGCGGCCACCACCACCTCGTGGCCGGCCGCCACCAAGGCCGCGGCCAGGGCGAGGATCCCAGGGGCGTGGACGCCGTCGTCGTTGGTTACCAGGACCCGCATGGTCCGCGGACCCTACCCGTATGACGAGGGCGCCCCGACCGTTCCCATCACATGCGATCCCGCCGCGTCCTGACCGCCCTCCTCGTGTTGACGGCGCTCACCGTCGCCCGGCCGGCAACGGCCATCGTCAACGGTTCGGCCGCGGCCGAAGGCGCCTATCCGTTCATGGCGTCGGTGCAGGACGGCACCGGCTTCGCCTTCTGCGGCGGCTCGATCGTGAGCCCGACGTGGGTGCTGACCGCGGCCCATTGCGTGGTCGGCAGCGACACCTCCGACATGTGGGTCGTGACCGGCCGCAACAACCTGGCCGACACCACCAGGGGCCAGCGGATCAAGGTCGACAACGCCGTCGTCCACCCGGCCTACGCCAACGACACCCACGACGTCGCCCTCCTCCACCTGTCGACGCCGACCACGTCGTCACCAATCCAACTGGCGACCGCGGCCGACGACGGCCTCGAGACCCCGGGCACGGTCGTACGGGTCACCGGCTGGGGCGACCAGCTCCCGACCCTCGGCCTGTTCGCCACCAACCAGCTCCGCGAGGTCGACCTCAAGGTCGTGTCCGACGCCGAGTGCGGCCAGACCAACATCGGCTTCGACGGCCCCACCGGCGTGTGCGCCGCCGAGCTGTTGAAGGACTCGTGCCAGGGTGACAGCGGCGGCCCGCTGTTCGCCACCGTCGGCACGACCCGCATCCAGATCGGCGTGGTCAGCTACGGCCAGAGCTGCGCGCTGCCCAAGTTCCCCGGCGTCTACAGCGAGGTCAACAACCCCGCCATCCGCAGCTTCATCACGACCCAGACGGGCGTGTAGCCACCGACGGGTGGTCGGCGTCGACGAGGTCGAGCCGGCGTTCGAAGACGCGTTCGAACAGCTCGCGCTTGCGGCGCACGCCCCACACCTCGACGTCGAGGTCGCCGTCCCCGGCCACGACCAGGCGCACCGAACCCTCGCCCACCTCGACCTCGACGGACCGCACCGCCGCCGAGTGACCACGGTCCAACCCGTCGGCGATCCGCAGCAGCGCGAGCAGCGCGACCGCGGCCTCGCGCCGGTCGGGGCGCAAGCGGGCGAAGGGCTCGAACGACGGCTTCGGGTCGCTGCGCCGGTGGCAACGGCCGAGCACGCACAGCAGGTCGACGTCGGCCGGCGTGAACCCCCGCAGCTTGCCGTGCTCGATCAGGTAGGCGGTGTGCTTGTGGTGGCCGTCGATGGCCACGTGCTCGCCGATGTCGTGCAACAGCGCGCCGTGCTCCAGCAGCTCGCGGTCGTAGGACGAGAGCCCGTGCAACGGCGCGGTGCCGTCGAACAGGTCGACGGCGAGTCTGGCCACCTGGGTCGCGTGGCCCTCGTCCCAACCGCACCGCCGGGCCAGCGCCGTCACCGACGAACGCCTGATGGCCTTGGCGTCGCCGGTCCACTCGGCCACCCCGCGGCGGCGGATGGCGTCGAGGACCATCCCCTCCCGCAGCGCCCACTCCCCCACCACCATGGTGTCGAAGCCGAACAGATCCATGGCGACCCGCAACACCACCGATCCGGCGACCATCGGCGCGGCCAGCAACCCTTCGTGGACCTTGTCGAGCTCGCGCCGGCTGGCCATGCCCGTGCCGTCGACGTCGGCCAGGCGGGCCAGGTCGAGGAACGTGCCGCTGGTGCCGACCATCCGCATCGGCCCGAACGAGCGGACGTCGTCGACGATCGGCTCCAGCCCGGCGACGACGGCGTCGCGCAACCGGCGCTCGTCGGACGCGGAAGGCGGGTCGCTGCGCACGTGTTGCGCCGCCAGCCGGGCGCCGCCCAGGTGGAGACTCGACGACCACCGCAGCCCGTCGTGGTCGCCGACCATGACCTCGAGGCTGCCGCCGCCGAGGTCGAGGCACAGCGCGGTCCCGGGCCCGAGGTCGACGCTGGCCTTGACCGCCGAGAAGATCAGCTCGGCCTCGCGCCGGCCGCTGATGACCTCGACCTCGATGCCGGTCTCGGCCGCGATCGCGTCGACGACCTCGGCCGAGTTCTCCGCCTCGCGCAGCGCGCTGGTGGCGCACGCCCGGATCTCCAACGCGCCCACCGAACCGGCCATGGTCGAGAAGCGGCGCAACGTCTCGAGCACCCGCTCGACGTGGCCGGGCGGGATGCGGCCGGTGCGGGTGACGACGTCGCCGAGATACAACATCTCCTTCTCCCGCAACAGTGTGTCGAAGGTACCGTCCGGGTGGGCCTCGACCACCACCAGGTGGAACGAGTTCGACCCCAGGTCGACCGCCGCCAGCCGCAAGCTCATGCCAGCGAACGTAGGACGGTGCGGTCGCGGTCGTAGGTCATGCGGGCCGCGGCCTCCTCCACCGGCAGCCACTCGATCTCGTCGACCTCGCGGTTGGGCGTGAAGCCGCCGCCCTCGACCGACATCGTCCAGTACCGCACGACCTTGGGCCGGCCGTCGCCGTCGACGTACTGGGTGGACGGCAACTCGGCGCCGAGACGGCAGCGCAAGCCGGTCTCCTCCTCGACCTCCCGGACCGCGCAGTCCTCGTCGGATTCGCCGGGCTCGGCCTTGCCCTTGGGCAGCGTCCAGTCGTCGTACTTGGGGCGGTGGACGACGAGAACCTCCCCGCCCTCGCGCTGCACCACGCCCCCCGCCGCCCGGACCTCGGCCACGATCAGGCGAGCCAGGCGCGGAGCTTCTTGGCGTCGACGTCGGCCCACGCCGATGGCCACGCGCGCCGCGCCGCCTCGGCCGCTTCCCGCTGGACGACCACGAGCTGGCCGGCCACCATCGCCTGGGCCGCGGGGCCGCGCTTGGCCGCCGTCCGCAGCCAGGCTTCGGCCACCACCGCGTCCTGCAGGTCGCCGAGCGCTCCCTGCACCCCGGCCACCGCTTTGGCGAACTTGGCCGCCGGCTTGCCGACCACCGCGCTGGCGGCTTCGGCGGCGTAGCGCGCCCGCTTGGCCCGGATGCGAACCTCGTGGAGCGCTTCGTCCTCGGGGTGCTTGCCCAGGTGGGAGACGGCGCGGTGCAAGTGCTTCCACGCCGGGGCCACGATGGCCGGCAACGCCTCACGGGCCTTCGTCGTCGTCGCCGACTCCACCACCGGCGGTCCGGCCGCCGCCGCCACCAGGCGATCGAGCAGCGCGAGGTAGCGGTCGCTGTCGAGGGCGGCCAGCAGCTCGGCCCGCTTCTCCTTGCGTTCCTCTTCGAGCCGGTGCAGCAAGGCCGCGCCGGCGCGCGCATCGGCGGCCGGCAGCGCGGCGATCTGCTCGCGCAACCGCTCGAGCAACACGTCGGCGTCGCGCACGTGACCGAGCTCTTGGCCGAGCCACTGCAGCTCGGTCCGCAGGACCGTGTTGGCCTCGGGTTCGACCAGCGCGCGGAACGTGCGAAGGTCGGATCGCAACCGCCGGGCCGCGACCCGCGCTTGGTGCACGTCCTCGATGTCCGCGCCGAGGCGCACGCCAGGGTCGTGGGCCACCAGCCGGGTCAGCCCCGAGGCGATGGCCGCGCCCACGACCTCGCCGAGCGACGCGTCCTTCCCGAGCTCGGGCACGACCACGTCGGGCGCGGCCGAGGCCCGCGGCCCCAACGCCCTGGCGATCTTCGAGATCGGGTCGGCCGGGCCCGCGCCCGCGGCCTGCAACTTGTCGACCACGTCGGCCAGCCGCGACACAGGCGCCCCTTCGACCAGCTCGGCCTCGATCTCGCGGAAGCGTTCGGCGACCTGCCCGCCCCCGTCGAGCACCGACACCTCGTCGTCGGCCACCTCGACCAACGGGCTGCCGGTGTCGGGGTCGCGCACCTGCAGCCGGGAACGCCTCGTCTTGAGCACGCCCACCGCGGCCAACGACGCCGAGCGGGCGTGGGCCCGAACCAGCCGGGCCAGCTCCTCGGGGATGGCGCCGGCGGGCGCGTCGACATCGACTTCCCGGCGCACCAGCCCGGGCCCGTCGCCGCCGCCCTCGGGCAGCTTCACCGTCCAGCGGCCCGACTTCCCTTCGCCGGTGCGATACCGCAACGAAGCGCCCGCCCTGGCCAGGCGCAGCTCGGGCGTGTCGTAATAGGTGGCCTCGAGCTCCTGCACCGGCAAGGCCACGGCGCCGGCCAGCTCGGGCAGCGAGTAGTCGGCGCTGGCGCCGAGCTTGCACTCCCGCTCGACCCCGCTCACGGCATACCTTCCGGCTCGACCCACGGCCGGGCCCGGTTGAGGGCGGCTTCCTGCAACCGGCGGTGCGTGCCGCCACCCTCGCCCCACGGCGACCGCCAGGCCCCGTCGGCACCGAGCTGCCAAGCGAACGACTCGTCGGCCAGGTTGGCGTCGACGATCTCCTGCAGCCGCTCGCGTAGCTGCGGGTCTTCCACCGGGACCACCACTTCGATGCGGCGGTCGAGGTTGCGGGCCCGGAGGTCGGCCGAGCCGATGTACCACTGCGTCCGCTCGCCCCGGCCGAAGGCGAACACGCGCGAATGCTCGAGGTAACGGCCGACGATCGAGCGCACGCGGATGTTGTCGGACAGCCCGGGCTCGCCCGGCCGGAGGCAGCAGATGCTGCGGATGACGAGGTCGATCGACACGCCCGCCTGCGAGGCGGCGTACAGCTCCTCGATGATCTCCCGGTCGTCGAGGCCGTTCATCTTGAGCACGATCCGCCCCTGGGAGCCGTGCTCGGCCTCGGCCCTGATCAGCTCGACGACGCGGTCGCGCAGACCGAGGGGCGCGACCAGCAGCTTGCGGTAGGCGACCTGGCGGCTGTAGCCGGTGAGGTAGTTGAAGAGGTCGGTGAGGTCGGCGCCGATGTCGGGATCGGCCGAGAGCAAGCCGATGTCCTCGTACAGGCGGGCCGTCTTGGGGTTGTAGTTCCCGGTACCGATGTGCCAGTAGCGGCGGATGCCGTCTTCCTCCTGGCGCACGACGAGCGCGGTCTTGCTGTGCGTCTTCAGGCCGACGATGCCGTAGACCACGTGCACGCCCGCGTCTTCGAGGGCCTTGGCCCAAGTGATGTTGGCCTGCTCGTCGAAGCGGGCTTTCACCTCGACCAGCACGGCCACCTGCTTGCCCCGCTCGGCGGCCCGGATGAGCGCCTTCACGATCGGGCTGTCGCCCGACGTGCGGTAGAGGGTGTGCTTGATGGCGAGGACGTTGGGGTCGGCCGCGGCCCGCTTGACGAAGGCCTCGACCGAGGTGGTGAACGAGTCGTAGGGATGGTGGACGAGGACGGCGCCGTCACGCAGCACGGCGAACAGGTCGACGGCGGCTTCGTCCTCGCCGAAGAGCCGCGGCTGCGTCACCGGCAACCACACCTCGTCCTTGAGCTCGGGCCGGTCGAGCTCGTACACCGAGAACAACCCGCCGAGGTCGAGCGGGCCTTCCATCTTGTAGACGTCGCTCGGCGAGAGCTGGAGCTCGCGCAACAACAGGTCGAGGACCTCGTCGGTCATGTCGTTGTCGACCTCGAGGCGAACGGCCCGTCCCCGGCGGCGGCGGCGCAGCTCGATCTCGACGGCGGCGAGGAGGTCGTCGGCCTCTTCCTCGTCGAGGGTGAGGTCGGCGTTGCGGGTGACGCGGAAAGGGAAGTGGCACTCGGCGACCATGCCGGAGAAGAGGCGGTCGAGGTGGGCGGCGATGACCTGCTCGAGGGGGACGAAGCGCACGCCGTCGGGCATCACCACGAAGCGGGGCAACAGCGGCGGCACCTTCACCCGGGCGAACCGGCGGTCCGCGGTGTCGGGGTCGTGGACGATGACCGCCAGGTTCAGCGACAGGTCGGAGATGTGGGGGAACGGGTGGCCGGGGTCGACGCCGAGGGGCGTGAGCACGGGGAAGATGCGGCGCTCGAACACCTCGACGAGGTACGCCCGGTCGTCGTCGTCGAGGGAGTGCCAGTCGGACAGGCGGATGCCGACGCCGGCCAGCGCCGGCACCACGTCGGAGAGGAACACCTTCGACAGCCGGTCGAGGTGGACCTCGACCTCCTCCCTGATCGCCCGTAGCTGGTCGAGCGGGCTCATGCCGTCGGGCGCGGTCGGCGGCAGCCCCGCGGCCAGTTGGTCCTTGAGGGCGGCCACCCGCACCTGGAAGAACTCGTCGAGGTTGGAGCTGAAGATGGCCAGGAACTTGACCCGCTCGAGCAGCGGCAGCCGGCCGTCCTCGGCCAGCGTCAGGACCCGCTCGTTGAACTGCAGCCACGACAGCTCGCGGTTGAGGTACCGGGACGCGGTCTCGGGGTCGGCCATCCGCGTCATGGCCTTCAACCCTAGGCCCCTCCCTCGGTTTTGACAGCGGGGGGTCAGATCGAGGCAAGCAGGGCGGCGCCGATGGCCCCGGAACGGTCGCCGAGGGCGGCCGGGACCACCCGGACGGGCGAGCCGCCGGGGAACAGCTCGCTGCGGGCCGCCTGCTCGATGCGGCCCACGAAGGCGGGCCCGAGGCGGTCGGCCAGGCCGCCGCCGACCACGACCAGCTCGAGGTCGAGGGTGGTGATGACCCCGGCGATGGCCCGGCCGAGGGCGGCCACGGCGGCGTCGATGAGGTCGATGGCGACCTGGTCGCCCGCGGCGAGGGCCTTGGCCCACACCGACGACGTCATCCGCTTGGCCTTGGCCAGGTCGACGAGCACGGTGTCGTTGCCCTTGGCCTCGAGGTCGCGCGCCCGCTTCTCCATGCCGGCCCGGCCGGCGTAGGCCTCAAGGTGGCCGCGCCCGCCGCACCCGCACAGCCGGCCCTTGGCGGTGACGACCACGTGGCCGATCTCGCCGGCCAACCCGGTCGGGCCCCGCCGCAGGCGACCGTCGAGGATGAGGCCGCCGCCCACGCCCGTGCCCACGAACACGCCGAGCACGTCGTTGGCCCCTTGGCCTGCGCCCATCCGGTGCTCGGCCACCGTGCCCACGTTGACGTCGTTGTCGACGACCACCCGCTCGACGCTGATCGTCTCGGCCAGCGCGGGCCCGAGGGCGAAGGGCTCGATCCACCCGGGCAGGTTGGGCGCGGCCCGCACGATCCCCCGCTCGACGTCGATGACGCCGGGCGCGCCCACGCCGACGGTGTCGTCCTTGCCCACCCCGAGCTGGGCCACGACCTCGGCGATGGCGTCGACCACCGCCAGCGGACCGCCCTGCACCGGCGTCTTGCCCTTGGCCTCGGTGGCGACCTCGTCGCCCTTCATGCGGACGCCGTAGATCTTGGTGCCGCCGAGGTCGATCCCGATGGCGGCCACGTGCTACTCGGCGGCGGCCGGCTCTTCCTCCGGCACGCCCAGGTCCCAGTCGAGGATGAGGGCCTCGCGCTCGGCGTCGCGCACCACCCGCTCGCGGTTGCGGCGGAACTGGGGGTCGTGCGGCGGCAGCAGGAGGAGCCGGGCCAGCACCCGCTGGCGGAACTCCTCGATCACGTTCCGGTCGCCGAAGTCGGCGTGCACCTCCCAATGCGGGGCCACCGGGCCGAGGTACACCACGCGAACGTGGCCGCGCGGCGGTTGCGGGGCTTCGGTGTCGGTGCTCATCTGCGACATGGTCGACCAGCCTACGGGGTGCCGAGGGTGGCGGTCGCCGTGCGCCGCTCGCTGCCCCTGAAGAACTCGATCTTGATGGTGTCGCCCGGCTGCATAGCCCGCACGATCGTGCCCACGTTGACCGACGAGCGCACGTCCTTCCCGTCGATCTTGGTGATGACGTCGAGGCGCTGGAGCCCGGCCTTGTCGGCCGCCGAGCCGGGCACGACCTCGACGACCACGGCCCCGTCGCTGGCCGGGGTGTTGAGGTTGTCGCGGGTGGCGGCGTCGAGGTCGGCGGTGCTCACGCCGAGGAAGGCCCGGTTGGCCGGGGGAGTGGTCCGCCCGCCGTTGGCGTGGCGCAACTGGTCGATGATCGGCTTGGCCGTGTCGACGGCGATGGCCAGGCCGATGCCCTCGGCGTCGCTGCCGTTGCCCCGCAACACGGCGGTATTGATGCCGATGACCTGGCCGCGGGCGTTCACCAACGGGCCGCCGGAGTTGCCGTGGTTGATGGCGGCGTCGGTCTGGATGAGGTTGTCGAGGCCGGCCTCGGGGAGGGCCCGGTCCTTGGCCGAGACGATGCCCTCGGTGACCGTGGGGCCGCCGGGCAGGGCGAGGGCGTTGCCGATGGCGACGACGTCGTCGCCGACCCGGGCCTCGCCCGAGCTGCCGAGCTCGACCGTCGGCAGGCCGCTCGCGCCCCGGATCTTGATGATGGCCAGATCGGACGCCGGGTCGGCGCCCACCAGGTCGGCGGCCCTGGCGTCGCGCTCGCCGTTGAGGGTGACCTGGATGCGGGTCGCGCCCTCGATCACGTGGTTGTTGGTCAGCACCTCGCCGTCGGCGGTGAGGATCATGCCCGTGCCCGCGCCCCGGCCTTCGCTGCCGGACACGCCGATGGCCACCACGCCGGGCTGCACCTTGGCCAGCACGCCCTGGATGTCGAGGACGGGGCCGGCGAACTTGGTGGCGCGGCCGTTGACCGGTTGGTCGACGGCGGTGCCGTTGATCCGGTCGGCGGCCTGGAAGATGGCGGCCCCGGCGATGCCGCCGAGGAGTGCGGCCACGAGGGCGACGGCCAGCCACGGCAGCGAACTCCGTCCTGGCGACGGCGGCTCGGGCTCGGGCCCGGGGACGTAGGTCGGGGGCGGCGGCGGGATCTCGTACCTCGGGGTGCGGGGCGGCAAGCCGGCTCGGGGCGAACTCTCAGGCGGCGCCCAGGTTGGGATGGTCACATCCGGCTCCATGGGAGGCTCCTTGGGCAGCGTCGTCGGGTCGAGCGACCAACTTCGTTCCCATGAATGGGTGTTATCTGCGTCTGGCATGGGGACAAGCTCCTCGACGGAACCTTCTGACAGCTCCGAGCGTCAGAGGGGATTGAGGTGATCAAGATGGACACGGACTGGATGGCCTTGGGGAACTGCCGGGACGAGCCGCCCTCGCTGTTCTTCCCCAGCGACGGCGTCGGCGTCGAGATCGCTCGCCGGCTGTGCGCCACCTGCCCCGTGAAGTCGCCGTGCCTCGAGTACGCCCTCCGCAATCGCATCGACCATGGCGTGTGGGGTGGCTCCTCCGAACGGGAGCGGCGCCGCATCCTGCGCCAGCGCCGGATGGCCGCGGCCCAGGCCTCCCGCTCCAGCCGCTGACCTACGCGTCGCCCTTGGTGGGTTCCTGGGGCTCCTTCTCGCCTTCTTTGAGGCCCTCCTTGGTGCCCGCCTCGAACTCGTTCTTGGCCTGGCCGAGCGAGCGGGCCAGCTTCGGGAGCTTGGCCCCGCCGAACAGCAGCACCACGACGCCGGCAATGATGAGTAGCTCCGGTGCTCCGAGACCGAACATGGTGACTCCTAGAGAAGAGCCGACGCCAGGAGGTCGAGGTCGTCGGGGTCGCTGATGGAAAACGGTAGTGCCCCGAGCCCGGCAATGATCAGCGAGACGCCCCGGTTCTCCCAGTCGGCGACCTGCTCGCGCACCTCCTCGACGGTGCCGACCAGCCGGCCCGTTCTCCACTGGTCGACGGTGAGGTGGTCGACGACGCCGGGCGGGGTCAGCTCCTGCAGCCTTCGGAAGCGCCGTTCGAGGTCGCGCCGGTCCTCGCCGATCAGGGTGTAGAGGCCGAGGCTGCGTTCGACGGTGGCCGGGAGTTTCGTGGCCTTCTGCTCGTACTCCTCCGGGGTGATGGCCCATGCGGTGTTCCACCCGTCGGCGTGCTCCGCGGCCAGGCCCATGAGGCGGTCGCCCCTCCCGCCGATCATCTTGGGGAAGCCGGCGGCGCCCACGACCTCGAGGACCTCGATCATCTGGCGGAGGCGGACGCCGGGCCGCTCGAACGGGATGCCGGCCTCGACGTACTCGGGCTCGTGCCAGCCGGCGCCGACCCCGGGGACGATGTTGCGGTGCTCGCCGGCGAGCTTTCTCAACGTCGTGAGCTGGTGGGCCAACACGTTGGCCGGGCGCAGTTGGGCGCAGAGCACGAGGACGCCGAGGTCGATGCGCTCGGTGGCCCTGGCCAGGTGGGCCAGGGCGACGATCGGGTCGTGGCCGAAGTGGTGTCCCGGGGGGGCGCCGTACTTCTCGACGGCCATGAACAGGTGGTCGGCGAGCCAGGCCGAGTCGAGGCCGAGGCGGTCGGCGCGCTTGGCCATGGCGACGACGGTGGCCCAGTCGTTGTCGGCGTAGTCGTATTGCGGCAGCGCCACCCCGATTCGCACTGTGGCAGCGTACGGCCGGTGTTGGAGTGCGTGATCAACGTGAGCGAGGGGCGTCGGGCCGATGTGATCGCGGCCATCGCCTCGGCCGCGGGCCGGTCGTTGCTCGACGTCCACTCCGACCCCGACCACCACCGGTCGGTGTTGACCATCGCCGGCCCCCGCGTCGAGGACGCCGCCTTCGCCGTCGTCGCCGCCGCCGTCTCGTTGATCGACTTACGTGAGCACGCCGGCGCCCACCCCCGCATGGGCGCGGCCGACGTCGTCCCCTTCACCCCGCTCCCTTCCGTTTTGTCAGCCGGATCCCGCCCGATTTGGCGGGGTCCGG
>JAXDPV010000053.1:0-7194 GCA_034668185.1 Actinomycetota bacterium | reverse complement strand
CCGCAGGACGTCGCCATCAACCAGCCGGCGCCGGCTGTGGACGCGCTCACCATTCACGAAGGAGCCGTTGCGGGAAAGCCCATCATCGACGAGAGTCCAACCCGCCCCAACTAGCTCGAGCTGGGCGTGGGTCCGCGAGATCTCCGGGTCCCAGTCGAGGGCGAGGTCGTTCTCGGGGACCCTGCCGACGGTGATCTCAGTGCGCTCCGCAAGCGTCAGCAGGCGGAGATCGCCGCTCCCATCCTTGTAGGCCAGAAAGGGTTCGCCCTGACGCTCGGCTTCGAGCAGCGCCGCGATCTCGGCGGGTGCCAGTGAGTGCGGACTGAATCCCATGAGTTGAACCCTGCTCGAACGTTAGGCGACAAAAGGGTGGCCGGGTGGTGAATACCACCCCTGTTGGCACTTATCACGCCCACGGTCTTCGCGGAGTCTTGCGGAGTCTCGGGCGCGCGGCCCGGGGGGAAGTCATCCGACCCAAGGAGATTGGTCGTGCTAATCGTGTCGTTCGGCGCCGGTCTAGACGGCGATCGGTGTGTGCGCCAACGCACGTTCGTCTCCCATGGCCGGGTGTAGGGTCGCCGTGATCGACAAACTCGGGGGGTCGGGTTGAGGGCAGGGTCCATCAAGCAAGGGAAGGGGATTTGAAGTCCAGGGGCTTCAGGCCCGGTTTGTTGCTGGTTGGGCTCCTGGTTGCACTCGCCTCGCCCACCGGCGCAGACGCGCAGTCCTGCGGGCAGGCGGCGAGCAACGATGCCGTCGCGATCCCGGACGACGACCCGGCCGGCGTCTCGCAGTCGGTTTCCCTCAGCAACCCGGGCCGGATCACAGACGTGAACGTCCAGGTCGATGTCACGCACCCCTACGACGCCGACCTGAAGGTCACGCTCACCCGGGGGCCGATCACCGTCGATCTGTCGAGTGGCAACGGCAACCAGGGCGACGACTACCAGGGCACCGTCTTCGACGACGAGGCCCTCGCCACCGTCGAGGCCTCGGACGCTCCGTTTGCCGGCAGCTACAGGCCCGAGCAGCCGCTGGCCGCCTTCGACGAATCGGAGGCATCCGGAGGCGACTGGACGCTGACGGTCAGCGACAGAGCGCCCGGGGAAACCGGCACGCTGAACTCTTGGTCGATCTCCTATGAGTGCAACTCCGACCCGCCGCCACTTGCCTGCGACGGCGGCTCGAGCCAGCCCGAGGCCCCGATTCCCGACGACTCGCCGATCGGAACCTCCGACACGATCACCCTGCACAGCCCCGCGGACGTGCGGGACGTCGAGGTCCACATCGGAGAGCTCAGGCATCCCTTCGACTATGACCTCGTCCTGCGTCTGAGCCACCTGGGCAAGACCGTCGACCTCAGCGTCCACAACGGGCACGACAACGACGACTTTGTCGACACGGTCTTCGACGACCACGCGCCGACGTGGATCGGCGACGGTCGCGGGCCCTTCACCGGGGCCTTCCGGCCGAACGGCCCGCTCGGTGCGTTCAGGGGAATGCCGGTCGCAGGCGACTGGACCCTGCGCGTCATGGATCCGTTCCGTGGGGACGTCGGCGTGCTCGAGTCGTGGGGCCTGACCTACAAGGCAGCGTTGTGCGAGCCGACGCCTCCACCCCCGCCGCCTGCGCACTGCGACCGCATCACCCGGACTCCCGGGGCCGAGATTCCCGACGCGGACCCAGACGGGGTCACCAGCACCATCGCGCTCGCGGGCACGGGCCTTGTCACCGACGTCAACCCGCGCATCGTCCACATCGAGCACTTCGTCGTCGGAGATCTCGTGGTCAGCCTCGAGCACCGGGGCACGTCGGTGCTTCTCTCGAGCCACCACGGCGCCGACAATGACGCTGACTACGACCAGACCATCTTCGACGACGGGGCTTCCGAGTCGATCGACGACGCCTTTGCGCCATTCACGGGGCGCTGGCGTCCCGAGGAGGCTCTCAGCGCCTTCGACGGAATGCCGATCAGCGGTGATTGGACGCTGCGGGTTGTGGACCCCTGGTACGGCGGCAACGGCTGGCTCGATGAGTGGTCCCTCGGCTACTCGGCGACGCAATGCGCGCAGCCTGCCGACGACGACAGCGACGGCGTTCCCAACAGCGACGACAACTGCCCCAACGTCGCGAATCCTGATCAGGAGGACGCGGACAACGACGGCACGGGCGACGCGTGCGAGCCGTGTGGAGAGGCGACCAAGGCCGAGCCCCTACCGATCCCGGACAACGATCCATCCGGCGCCACCCAGTCGCTCACGCTGCCAACCGCCGGCAGCATTGCCGACCTCAACGTGAGGGTCGACATCACCCACACGTGGGACGAGGACCTCGACATCAGCCTGAGCCATGCGGGGACGACGGTGGACCTGAGCTCGGACAACGGGACGGATGGAGACGACTACGCCGGGACGACCTTCGACGACGAGGCGGCAATCGCCATCTCCGCCGGCTCGCCCCCATTCACCGGCAGCTTCCGGCCCGACGGCTCACTTGGCGCATTTGACGGACAGGACACCGGTGGCCAATGGACCCTCAAGGTCGCCGACGACACGGGTCAGGACTCGGGGAGGCTGGAGTCCTGGTCCATAACCTACGACTGCGGAGATGGGCAGCCGCCGCAGAGCTGCGGCGAGTTCTCGAGCGCACCCCACCTTCCAATCCCTGATGCCGACTCGACGGGAGTTTCGGACACGATCACGCTCGCGAGCCCGGGCTCAATCGCCGATCTCAAGGTGCACATCGCCAAGATCACGCACAACTGGGACGGCGACCTCTCCCTCAGTCTGAGCCACGCCGGGACAACGGTCGAACTGAGCTCGAGACACGGGGGCTCGGGCGATGATTACACCGAAACGGTCTTCGACGACGCGGCAGCGGACCGCATCGTCTCCGGCTCGCCGCCATTCACGGGCAGCTTCGCTCCCGACGGGCCTCTCGACTCATTTGCCGGCATGGCCGTGGCGGGTGATTGGACCCTCCATGTCACTGACACCGGCGGCGGAGGCGCCGGCACACTCGACTCGTGGGGGCTGGCCTATCAGGCCGTTGAGTGCGAGCCGGACAACGATGGGGATGGAAAACCCGATGCCGCGGACAACTGCCCGGATCGTGCCAATCCCGGCCAGGCGGACCTGGACGGAGACGGTAAGGGCAATCCCTGCGACGCGGACGACGACGGGGACGGCGTCGCCGACCGCCACGACGCGTGCGCGAGGCTCTCAGCGGAGGGCACCAAGAGCGGCTGCCCTGGCGTCAAGCGGAGCCTGAGCCTCTTCTTCAAATCCCGGGCCGGGGTCTTCCACGGCAGGCTCACGGCCAAGGACTCGGGACCATGCGCGCGTGGTCGCACGGTGCGCGTTCTCCGGCGCTCCCCTGGGCCCGACGAGTCCGTCGGCAAGGCCAAGAGCCGCCACGACGGCGGGTTCGCGTTGCGGGCGAGCCCGAACCCGGGTCACTACTACGCGCTGGCGCCGAAGGTCACGGTGGCAGACGTCGCCACCTGCAGCGCGGCGCGCTCGGCCATGGTCGAGGTGAGCGGAGCATGATCTGTCGAACTCTCAACCGCCGCCTTCCTATGGCTGGCCTGATCGCCGCCGCGATGACGCTGATGGCCGCGGCCCCGGCGCTCGCGGCGCCTCCCCCCAACGACGATCTCGCGAACGCTCAGCTACTCAGCGGTCCGCTCCCGACTGAGACAGCGGGCACGAACGTGGACGCGACCAAGGAGCCCGGGGAGCCCGACCACGCCGGCTTTCTCGGCGGTGCATCGGTCTGGTACAGCTGGAGCGCTTCCGTTGACGGGTTCGTGACCGTGGAGACCTGCGGGAGCACCTTCGACACGGTCCTCGGCGTCTACGCCGGCGACGACTACGCCCATCTCACCGAGCAGGCGGGCAACGACGACGGCGGCTGCGGCGTGCAGAGCAGAGAGACGTTTAGGGCTCAGGCCGGGACGACCTACAGGATCGCCGTCGACGGGTACGGGGGCGAAACCGGCGACATCGTGCTGAGGGTGCGCGAACCGGATCGGCCCGCCAACGACGACTTCGCCAACGCGGAGGAGATCACTGGCCCTCTGCCGCTCTCGGTCGACAGCCACAATCGCGAGGCCACTCCGGAGGAAGGCGAGCCGGACCACGCCGGGTACCCGGCAGGGGCCTCGGTCTGGTTCCGCTGGACCGCGCCAACAACGATGCCCGTGACGATCGACGCCTGCGGGACGTACATCACCGACAGCCTCGGCGTCTACGTCGGAGACTCGCTCGCCAGCCTCGAAAACCTGGAGTCGAACTGGGACAGCTCCTGCGGCTTCGACACCGGCGCGCGCGTCAGCTTCATGGCGCTCGCCGGCACCACCTACAGCATCGTCGTCGACACGCTTCCGTACACGGAAGCAGCGTGGGAGCACGGACGCGTCCACTTCGTCCTCCGGCGGGCGCACGGCCCCCTAAACGACGACTTCGCGAACGCACGCGAGCTCAGCGGCGAGTTGCCGTTGGGACACAACGGCACGCCCATCGAGGCCACGAAGGAGCCAGGCGAGCCGAACCACGCCGGCAATCGCGGCGGGGCGTCGACCTGGTACAGCTGGACCGCCGGGGCGTCCAAGGCGATCACGGCCACAACCTGCAATTCGCTCACGGAGACGCTGATCGGGATCTACACCGGCTCGTCGGTCGATTCGCTGACGGAGGTGGCGAGCAACAACGACGGTGGGCCGGGGTGCTACGGCAGCCGGGTCACCTTCAACGCCGTGGCCGGCACCACCTACATGATCGCCGTCGATGCACGTCGCTCCGACGACGACACGATTTACCGCCAGGCGTTCAAGCTCCGGCTGCACGCCGCCGGACACCCACCCAACGACGACTTCGACAACGCCGAGAAGCTCAGTGGGCCACTGCCGATCGGGTACATCCACGGGGACAACTTCGACGCAACGGTCGAGCCCGGAGAGCCCAACCACCTCGGGCACTCCGACGGGGCGTCCATCTGGTACCGATGGACGGCCCCGGCCTCGGTCGACGTGATCGTCGATACCTGCTTCAGCGAGCCCGACACGCTGCTGGCCATCTACACCGGCGACTCGGTCGGGAACCTCACCGAGGTCGCAAGCAACGACAACGAGCCCGGTTGCCGTGGGGGCAGCAGGGCGACCTTCAGCGCGGTCGAAGGGACCACCTACCGGATAGCGATCGACGGTCGCTCGGGAGTTTTCGACGGCGGGCCCCGCGGTGAGACGTGGATTGCGATCTTCGGCTTCCTCCCCCCGCCAAACGACGATTTCGCCGACGCCCAGGTGCTGGAGGGAAGCGCGCCGATTGAAGCGGACGGCGAGAACTTCGAGGCGACCGAGGAACCCGGCGAGCCTGACCACGCCTACGACCCGGGTGGCGCATCGGTCTGGTACCGCTGGACTCCGCCGGTCACCCAGAAGGTCACCGTGGACACATGCGGCGCGCCGTTTTGGAACCAAATCGCCGTTTACACGGGGTCAGCTCTCGACTCGCTCGCGGTCGTCGAAAGTGATGACTCGGCGCATTGCCCTGGAGAATTCCTCAGGGGCTCGAAGGTCACGTTCCTGGCGGAGTCGGGGACGACCTACCAGATTGCGGTCGATGGCCACGTGAGCTTCGGCCCGGAGCGCGGCAGCTTCACCCTGCGAGTCCGCCCCGACGCAAACCAGCCGTCGAATGACGACTTCGCCAACGCGGAGGAGATCGAGGGCTCCTTGCCGGCTCGGGCCACCGGGGACACGACGGCGGCGACCAAGGAGATTGGTGAGCCGCCGTACGGGGCAAACCGTGGGGGAGCATCGGTCTGGTATCGCTGGACCCCTCATGTCTCCCGCGCTGTCGCCGTCGATGCCTGCAGCCCCACGTTCACCGTCTTCGGCGTCTACACCGGCAACTCGGTCGACGATCTCACCACGGTTGCCGGGACCGACCGCGATTGCCGGCGCGCCGCGTTCGAGGCACGCGTCGGGACCACCTACTTCATCGGCGCGAGCGGCCGCAGCGGGCCGATCTCCGGGCGGATCTCCCGGGGGCCCGTGAGGGTCCACATCGTCAAGGCCTATCCGCCGCCCAACGACGACTTCGCAAATGCCGAGGAGCTGGGCGCATCTCCGCCTCTCGAGGTGCACGGCTCGAACATCGATGCGACCGGCGAGCCCGGCGAACCGGAGCACGTCGACGGCTCGTCCGAGGGCAACGACACCTTCCGGGGTGGAGCATCAGTCTGGTATTCGTGGACTCCCGAAGCCGACGCGCAGGCGACGGTGGAGACCTGCAGCAGCGATTTCGACACGCTCCTCGGCGTCTATACCGGAAGCCGTGTCGACCAGCTCGAGACCGTCGCGGTGAACAACCAGGGCTGCGGGACCGGAGGAGGAAGCCGAGTCACCTTCCCCGCGACCGGGGGACAGACCTACCGGATCGCGGTGGACGGACGGGGCGGCGGGACGGGCATGATCGGCCTGCGGGCCTTCATCTCCGGCTCGGGTGTCGCAGCGGCGAGTTGCCCGGACGGCGAAACCGCCACGGGAGGCGGGGTCGGGCCACTGGCCCGAGCGGACGCGACAAACGTGGTCAACACCTCCCTGCAGTCGAGCGGCCCGGTGGACGCTTCAGGCTCACCCGCCACGACCGACGACGGGGAGTCCGCTGCCGGCTGGCGAGCGTCGGTGGCAAACCATTCCCGCAACGCACAGGACTACAGGGTTCTGGCGCTCTGCTCTGAGAGCTCCGACGCAACGATTAGGACGGCGGGGCTCTCGGTACCGCCCGGTGAGGTGAACGCGGCGACCGCGGCCTGTCCCGCTGGAACGCGGGCCGTCGGCGGAGGCGTGAACGGGCTCGACGCGGGCGGCGGGCACCTCGAATCGCTTCAGGACAGCGGACCGCGTGAGGAGACCGGTCATATCTATGAGCTCGGCGACGGAGATGTAGCCACGCAGTGGTACGCATCTGTGGCGAACCTGAGCGCCGTTGCCCGCAGCTACAGGGTCTACGTGCTCTGCTCGGCGACCTCCGACGCGACCGTCGCCCGCGAATTTCTTTCCATGGGCACAGGGGATGTGGCCGACGGCACCGCCAGCTGCCCCACCGACACACGCCCGGTCGGCGGCGGCACCGGGGTCCTCGCTTCCCCCCCTGCCAGCTACGACCAGACGATCCAGGCCAGTGCTCC
>JAXDPV010000052.1:0-4048 GCA_034668185.1 Actinomycetota bacterium | reverse complement strand
CGTCGAGCAGGCCGAGACCCGCCGCCTCGCCGCCGACCGCCGCGAGGCCGAGGTCGACGAGGAGCTGCGTGCGGTCGAGGGCGAGTTCCACGCATGGCGGGCCCGGGCCGAAGCGTTGGCCCTCGCGCTCGACGAAGCCAGGGCCCGGGCCGGGGCCGAGCGGCTGGCCGAGGTCGACGGCGTGGTCGGCACGCTGCTCGACCTGGTCGACGTCGACGAAGGCTGGGAAGCCGCCTTCGAAGCCGCCGCCGGCGAGGCCATCGCCGCGGTCGTGGTCGACGGCGTCGACACCGCCAGGCGGGCGTTGGCCCACCTGGCCGCGACCAACGCCGCCGGCGCGGTGCTGGCCTTGGGCGTGACCCACCCCGCGGCCTCGTTGCCCTTCGAGGCCATGGCCGTGGGGGCGCCGGTGCGCGACCACGTGCGTTCGCACAACCGCGACGTCGAGCACCTGCTCGACGTGCTCCTCGCCTCGGCCGTCGTGGTCGAGGGTTCCTGGACCGACGCCCTCGACCTCGCCCTGGCCCACCCGGGCTTGGTCGTCGTGACCCGCAGCGGCGACCGCTTCGCTGCCGGCGGATGGCGGGCGGGGGCGACCGGCTCCGGCGCGACCGGCGCGGCGCTCGAAGAAGCCCGCCGCCGGGCTGAGACGGCCGAGGCCGCCGCCGCCGAAGCGACCACCCGCCGGCACGCGGCCCGCACCGAAGCGACCTCGGCCCGTGCCGCCGAGACCCAGGTGGTCAAGTCGGTCGACGAGAACGCCGCCCGCCGCGTGGCCGCCACCGACGCGTTGGCCCGGGTCGAGGCCGAGGCGCGCGACGCCGCCACCGAGGCCGACACCTTGCGCCAGCACCTGGCCGAGCTGGGCGAGCGGGTGGCGCGGGAGCAGGCGCGGGTGGCCGAGCTCGAAGGCGCGCTGCCGGCGTTGGAGGCCGACGAGGCCGAGGGCGCGGCCAAGCTCAGCGCCATGCAGGAGCAGCGGGCCCGCCTCGACGAGCGGACCAGCGCCGTGGCCGCGCTGCGCACCGACCTGGAGGTGCGGGCCGCGGGCATCGAGGAGCGGCGCACCTTCCTCTCCCGCCGCCTGGCCGAGGTCGACGAGCGCCTGACCCGCAACGTGGCCAAGCGGGACGAAGCCGAGAAGGGCCGCACCGAGCTCGAGGCCAGGGCCACCGCCGTCCAGCGCCTCGGCCGGCTCGTGGCCGACCGCCTCGTTGTGGTCGAGCACCACCTCGGGGGGCTGCGGGAAGAACGCCGTCGCCAGTCGGAGCAAACCCGGGCGATCACCGAACGCCTCGACGGCCTGCGCCGCGAACGGCAAGCGGCCGAGCGCCAACTGGGCGAGCTGCGCGAGCGGATGCAGCGGGCCGAGCTCGACGAAGCCGAGGTCCGCATCCGCCTGGAGCAGGCCGTCGAGACCCTGCGCCAGAACTTCGACTGCGAGCCCGAGACCGCCACCAAGGCCGAGTGCCCGCCGCTGCCCGACGGCACCACCGCTTCGGCCCGGGTGCGCGAGCTCGAACGCGAGCTGCGGCTCATGGGGCCGATCAACCCGCTGGCGTTGGAGGAGTTCACCGCGCTGCAGGAGCGGCACACGTTCCTCGAAGGCCAGCTCGACGACGTGAAGACGACCAGGCGCGACCTGTTCAAGGTCATCAAGGCCATCGACCAGGAGATCGTCGACGTCTTCGCCGCCGCCTACGCCGACGTGGCCGAAAACTTCACCACCCTCTTCACCATGCTCTTCCCCGGCGGCAGCGGCCGGCTCAAGCTGACCGAGCCCGACAACCTCCTGGAGACCGGCATCGAGGTCGAGGCCAGGCCGTCGGGCAAGAACGTGCGCCAGCTCTCGCTGCTGTCGGGCGGCGAACGCTCGCTCACCGCCCTGGCGTTCCTCTTCGCCGTGTTCCGCAGCCGGCCCTCGCCCTTCTACCTGATGGACGAGGTCGAGGCCGCCCTCGACGACATCAACCTGCACCGCTTCCTCGACCTCATCGACGAGTTCCGGCGCGAAGCCCAGCTCGTCATCGTGAGCCACCAGAAGCGCACGATGGAGGCGGCCGACTGCCTTTACGGCGTCACCATGCAGCCCGGCGGCTCCAGCCGGGTCGTCAGCGAGAAGATTTCGGCCGGCGCCTAGCTAGGCTGGGCCAATGCGGACAAGGCGGATGGTGTTCGTCGTGCTGGTGGCGACGGTATTGGCGGCAGGGACGGCCGGGGCCGAGGGGAACTGGTCGCAGCAGGGGGGTGACCCCGGGAGGTCCGGCTACCAAGCCGTTGATCCCGGCGGCGCGCCCGTGCAGTTCGAGTACGCCCGCACCGGCGAAGGCATCGACCGCAACGTGCGCACCTCGATCGTGACCTCGACGGGCAAGCCCGCCGACCAACGCCTCGTCTACGGCACCGACGACGGCAAGATCCACGTGCGGGTGCTGCGCAACGGCGCGCCCGTCGGGCCGAGCGGCGGCATCGACGTGAGCGCGGCCGCCGACCCCTTCGGCTCCGGCGTCGGCAGCGTGTCGCCGGTCGAGTCGTCGGGCGGGCCCAACGGCAGCGGGCAGGTGTTCGCCGTCCACAACGAACGCTTCGCCGACAGCTCGCTCGGCATCGCCATCGCCCAGGTCGACCTGGCCACCGGTGAGCTCAAGGCCAATGTCGGCCTGGCCACTGCGAACGGCTATCGCGTCCAGAGCTCGCCGCTGCTCACGCCGCCCGACGCGGGTGGCAACCGATCGCTCTTCTTCGTGGCCGTGGAGCAGAGCGGCCCGAACCAGAAGCTGTTCAAGGTCGCCATCGGCAACGCCTCGTCGCCGGCGGCGTCGATCGGCACCGTCACCGCGACCGGCGATGTCAACGCCAACGCCATCGCCGCCCCGACCCTCGTGAAGTTCAACGACACCGGCGGCCAGCCCACCGACTACGTGGCCGTGGCCACCGACTCCGGCCTCGTGACGTTCGCAGTGGCCAACCTGGCCGCGGGCCCGGCCGACGCCACCATCGGCGAGTCGTTGCGCACACCCTCGACCAGGGACGGCTCGACCGTCTACGTCGCCAGCGGCGGCCCCGCAGCCACCACCGTCCACCGCCTCACCCAGAACGGCAACGCCGCCCAACTGGTGCGCACGTCGAGCGGCCCGCTCGTCGGCGAGGCCGCGCCCGCGCTCGCGCTGGCCGTCGGCACCGACGGCACCCGGCTGGTCGTCGGCACCGGCCGCAACCTCTACCTGTTGAAGGCCGCCGACCTCACCGTCGCCGCCCGCTTCAACCCGACCGACACCCTCGTCCCCGACACCACCGGCTTCCGGGGCACGACCGCGGCGGTCACAGGGGCGCTGGTGGCCATCGCAACCGACGGCGGCCGCCAGCTCGTCCTCGACCGCGACACGCTCCAGCCGCTGGCCGCCGACCTTTTCACCCCGCCCAAGAGCGCCGAGGGCGCGCAGCGGGCCTTCGGGCAGCCGGCCATCAGCAGCCGCTTCCTCCAGGTCGGCACCGACCGGGGCGTCTTCGTCTACGGCCTGCGCCGGGCCACGCCGCCCACCGGCTACTGGCTGGGCGCCAGCGACGGCGGCATCTTCTCCTTCGGCGACGTCGAATACTTCGGCTCGACCGGCGACATCAAGCTCAACAAGCCGATCGTCGGCATGGCCCCGACCATCGACCGCGACGGCTATTGGCTGGTCGCGTCCGACGGCGGCGTGTTCGCCTTCGGCGCCGCCCGCTACTTCGGCTCGACCGGCGATCGTGTCCTGAACTCACCGATCGTCGGCATGGTGCCCACCCGCACGGGCGACGGGTATTGGTTGGTCGCGGCCGATGGCGGGGTGTTCGCCTTCGGCGACGCCGAGTTCTTCGGCTCGACCGGCGACCGGGTGTTGAACTCGCCCATCGTCGGGATGGCGGCCACGCCCACGGGCCTCGGCTACTGGCTGGCCGCGGCCGACGGCGGCATCTTCACCTTCGGCGACGCCGAGTTCTTCGGCTCGACCGGCGACATCAAGCTCAACAAGCCGATCGTCGGCATGGCGGTGCTGCCCAACGGGTCGGG
>JAXDPV010000051.1:0-10816 GCA_034668185.1 Actinomycetota bacterium | reverse complement strand
GAAGGGCGAGATGCGCACCAGCCGGTGGGTGCCCTGCTCCCCGGCCAGGAGCCCGTACGCGTAACGGCCCTTGATGATGACGGTGGCCGAGAGGATGCCGGCCTCTTGGCCCTCCGACACGTCGTCGACCTCGAACCCGAAGCCGCGCCGCTCGGCCCAGCGCTGGTACATGCGCACCATCATCTGGGCCCAGTCCTGGGCATCGGTGCCGCCCGCGCCCGCCTGCACGTTGCAGATGGCGTTGCGCTCGTCGTGCTCGCCGGAGAACAGCGACCGCAGCTCCAGGTCGGCGAAGGCCCGTTGGAGCTCGGCCACGCCCGCCTCGATCTCGGCCGCCTGCGACTCGTCGCCCTCCTCCACCGCCAGCAGGTGGAGCGTCTCCGCGTCCTCGATCTTGGCGCCCAGCCGCTCGATGACGTCGACGTCCTCTTTGACCCGCTGGTACTCGGTGGTGACCGCTCGCGCCGCGTCCGGGTCGTCCCACAAGTCGGGCCGTCCGACCTCGGTCTCCAGCTCGGCCAGTCGCTTGCGCTTGCCCTCGACGTCGAGGTAGCGCTCGGCCTCGCCCAGTCGGCGCCGGAGCGCGGCCAAGTCGTCGGTGAAGTCACGCATGTCTGTGGAGGTTGGCCCTATCGGCCGTGACAGAGCTTGTACTTCTTGCCGCTGCCGCAATAGCACGGCTGGTTGCGCCCCATCTTCTCCTCGTCGGACTTCACGACGGGCGCATGCACGGGGATGTCGGCCATGGGCGTGGCCCCGGCGTCGTTCGACTCGACCGGCGCGAAGTTGGCCGCCTGCTGGAGCGCGGCCTGGCCCTGCACCGGGTTGTCGGCCGCCTCATACGAGGCCTGGCTCAGGTCGGGCTCGGTGGGCTGGTCGACCAGGACCTCGACGTGCATGACGTACTTGACGTAGTCGTCGTCGATCGAGTCCATCATCGTGCCGAACATCTCGTAGCCCTCACGCTGCCACTCGACCAGCGGGTCCTTCTGGCCCATGGCCCGCAGCCCGATGCCCTCGTTGAGGTAGTCCATGGCCGACAGGTGCTCGACCCAGTGCTGGTCGATGATCTGGAGCATCACCCGGCGCTCGAGCTCGCGCATGAGGTCGGGGGTGAGCTCCTCCTCCCGGGTCTCGTAGTGCGTCATGGCCTCGGTGACGAGCGACTCGAGGAGGATCTCCTTGGTCGGCGCCTGCCGCAGCTCGTCGACGGCGAACTTGGTCGGGTAGTAGGTGACGGCCTCGGCCAGCAGGCCCTCGATGTCCCAGTCCTCGGGGTAGTCGCTGACGCAGGAGTTGTCGACGGCGTTGGCCAGCGCGTCCTCGATGAGGCCGACGGTTTCCTCCCGCAGGTCGTCGCCGTCGAGCACCTGCATCCGCCGGGCGTAGATGACCTTGCGCTGCTCGTTGTAGACCTCGTCGTACTTGAGGACGTTCTTGCGGATCTCGGCGTTGCGGGCCTCGACCGTGTTCTGGGCCCGCTGCACCGCCCGGGTGACCATCTTCGACTCGATGGGCACGTCGTCGGGCAGCGCCTTGCCCATCACGTAGTTCATGGCGCCGGTGGCGAACAGGCGCATGAGGTCGTCTTCGAGGGAGAGGAAGAACCGGCTCTCGCCCGGGTCGCCCTGGCGGCCGGCCCGGCCCCGCAACTGGTTGTCGATGCGGCGGGACTCGTGGCGCTCGGAGCCGAGCACGTACAACCCGCCGAGCTGGCGCACGGTGTCGCCCTCGGCCTTGGTCTCCTCCTCGTACTTGGGGAGCAACCGGTTGTAGAGGGCCTGGCCCTCCTCGCTCTGCGGGTCGAGCCCCTGGGCCGCGACCTCCTCCGCGGCCAGGCCCTCGGGGTTGCCGCCGAGGAGGATGTCGACGCCCCGGCCGGCCATGTTCGTCGCCACCGTCACGCCGTGGAGCCGGCCTGCCTGGGCCACGATCATCGCTTCCCGCGTGTGCTGCTTGGCGTTGAGTACCGAGTGGGTGATGCCCTTCTTCTCCAACATCCGGGACAGCACCTCGGACTTCTCGACCGAAGCGGTGCCGACCAGCACCGGCTGGCCCTTGGTGAAGCGCTCCTCGATGTCCTCGATGGCGGCCTCGAACTTGGCCTGCTCGGTCTTGTAGATGAGGTCGGGCTTGTCGGTGCGGACCATCGGCCGGTTCGTGGGGATGGGCACGACCGGCAGGTTGTAGGTGTTGGCGAACTCCGACGCCTCGGTCTCGGCCGTGCCCGTCATCCCGGCCAACTTCTCGTACATGCGGAAGTAGTTCTGCAGCGTGACCGTGGCCTGGGTGACGTTCTCCAGCTCGATCGGCACCCGCTCCTTGGCCTCGACGGCCTGGTGCAGGCCCTCGGACCAGCGGCGGCCTTCGAGGATGCGGCCGGTGAACTCGTCGACGATCTTCACCTTGCGGTCGACGACGATGTAGTCCTTGTCCCGCTTGTAGAGCTCCTTGGCCCGCAGCGCCTGCTGGAGCTGGTGGACGTAGTTGAGCTGCACGAGGTCGTAGAGGTTCTCGATGCCGAGCATCCGCTCGACCTTCTCGATGCCTTCCTCGGTGGGGGCGACGGTGCGCTTCTCCTCGTCGACCTCGTAGTCCTCGTCCCTGGTGAGGCTACGCACGATGCCGGCGAACTGCACGTAGAGCTTGGCCGCCTCGGTCGCGCTGCCGCTGATGATGAGGGGCGTGCGGGCTTCGTCGATGAGGATGGAGTCGACCTCGTCGACGATGGCGTAGACGTGGCCCCGCTGGCGCATGTGCTCCTTGCTGCGGGCCAGGTTGTCGAAGAGGTAGTCGAAGCCGAATTCCTGGTTGGTGCCGTAGGTGATGTCGCAGGCATAGGCCGCCTGTTTGGCCTCGACGTCGTGGCGGACCTCGGGCACGACCACGCCCACGCTGAGGCCGAGCCAGTTATAGATGCGGCCCATCCATTGGGCGTGGTACTTGGCCAGGTAGTCGTTGACGGTGACCAGGTGGACGCCCCGGCCGGTGAGGCCGTTGAGGTACATGGGCAGGGTCGACACCAGCGTCTTGCCCTCGCCCGTCTTCATCTCGGCGATCCAGCCGAAGTGGAGGGCGGCCCCGCCCATGAGCTGGACGTCGAAGTGCCGTTGCCCGATGACCCGCTTGGCCGCCTCTCTCACGACGGCGAAGGCCTCGACCAGGAAGTCGTTCAATACCTCCTGTTCGTCCTCGCCCTCTTCGACCCGGCGGGCCAGCTCCTGCCTGAACTCGACGGTCTTGTGCTGGAGCTGCTCGTCGGTCAGCGCCTCCATCTCCGGCTCCAGGGCATTGATGTCGGGGACGATGGATTCCAGCGCCCTGACCTTCTTTCCCTCGCCGGCCCGCAGGATCTTCGAGAAGACGCTCACCGAATCGAGTCTACGCGTCCGGTTTCGGAACATAAGTTGGCGGCCCTATGGCCACGGTAAGGCGGTGGGGTCCCCAGGGCTTCCTGGCCGTGGGCGTGGGGCTCTACGTGGCCGTGTTCGGGTGGCTGACGTGGCGCCAGCAGTCGGCCTACGGGACCTTCGGCTACGACATGGGCCTCCACGACCAGGGGATCTGGCTCACCTCCCGCTTCGAGCGGCCGTTCGTGACCATCCGGGGGATGCACTACTTCGGCCACCACGTGAACCTCGTCAGCCTGCTCTACGTGCCCTTTTACCGTCTGGGGGCGGGGCCGCACTTTCTCTATCTGACCGAGACGGTGGTGCTGGCCGCGGGCGCCGTGCCCGTTTGGCTCCTGGCCCGTGACCGGCTCGGCTCGGCGTGGCCGGCGCTGGTGCCGGCGTTCGCCTTCCTCCTGTATCCCTCGATCGAGTGGATGAACTGGTGGCATTGGCACCCCGAGGCGCTGGCGGTCACGCCCCTGCTCTTCGCCTGGTGGTTCGCGGTGCGCCGGCGATGGGGGTGGTTCGGGCTCTGTGTGGGGCTGGCCTTGTCGACCAAGGAGGACGTGGCGCTGGCCGTGATGATGCTCGGCGTGGTGCTGCTGGTCATGCGGGGGCTGCGGCGGGGTCGGGGCCGGCGGGCCGAGCGGCGGGCGGGGGCGCTGACGGCGCTGGCCGGGTTGGTGTGGTTCCTCGTCTGCACCCGGCTGATCATCCCGCCGCTGCTCGACGGCATCCCGTTCTACGAGCGCCAGCTCTTCCCCCAGTTCGGCGACTCGCTCGGCTCGGTGCTGGTCGGCATCGTGACCTCGCCAGGCAAGGTGTGGGCCATGGCGACCGAGCCCGACCGGCTCACGTACTACGCGCGCCTGCTCGGGCCCCTCGGGTTCGTGGCCCCGTTGCTCGGGGCGCCGTTCCTGCTCATCGCCGGGCCCCAGCTCGGGGTCAACGTGTTGTCGTCGCTGCCGGGGACGCACGACATCCGGTTCCAGTACTCGGCGGTGGTGGTGGCGGCGGTCTTCATCGCCACGGTCGAGGCCCTTGGTTGGCTGCGTCGATGGCGGTCGTGGCTCGCGGTGGTGGCCTTGGTCGTCATCGGTTGCACCGCCGTGGCCGGAAACGCCGCCTGGTCACCGTCGCCGTTGGGGCGGGACTTCGACACCGGCATCTGGGCCCACCGCATTCCCCGGCACGCCGCCTTCGACGCCGCGGTGGCGCTGGTGCCGAAGGGTGCGGGGGTGTCGGCGACGTACTACCTCATCCCGCACTTGACCCACCGGCGCTACGCCTACGAGTGGCCGAACCCGTTCATCCTCGGCAACTGGGGGGTGCACAACGAGCACCCGCCCGACGTGGCCACGGCCGAGTACCTCGTGCTCGACACCACGCTCCGGCAGGAGCCGGCGTTGCTGGCGTCGTTGACCGACTCGACCTACGACGTGGTCTTTTCCAGGGACGGCGTGATCGTGGCTAGGCATCGGGCTCGTTGATGTCGAGCAGCCGCTCTCTCACGGCGTAGATCACGGCCTCCATGCGGGAGTGGAGGTGCAGCTTCTCCAGGATGTTGCGGACGTGGTTCTTGACCGTGTTCTCGCTGATGTAGAGGTCGTCGGCGATCTCCCGGTTGCTCATGCCCTTGGCCACCAGCTTGAGGACCTCGAGCTCGCGGCTGGTCAGCGTCGGGCTCGGGTACTGGTGCTTCTCGTTGACCCGCTTCTCGAGGGCGACGAACTCGGTGAGGAGCTTGCTCGCCATCGACGGCGAGATCAGGGTCTGGCCCTGGACGACGGCCCTGACCGAGTCGGCGACCTCCTCGACGCTGACCTCCTTGAGGAGGTAGCCGCTGGCGCCGGCCTTGATGGCCTCGAACAGGTCCTGGTCTTCGTCGGAGACGGTGAGCATGAGGATCTTGGTGCTCGGGACCCGGTCGTGGATCGCCCTCGCGGCCTCGATGCCGTTGACCCTCGGCATCCGCACGTCCATAAGGACGACGTCGGGGGCGAACTCCTCGGCCTTGACGATGGCTTCCTCACCGTCCTCGGCCTCGGCTACGACTTCGATGCCTTCCTCGGTGTGGAGCACCACATTGAGCCCGCGACGGAACAGCGGCTGGTCGTCGGCGATCATCACCCGGATGACCCCGTCGGCCTCTGCTGCACTGTGCTCGTCAGCCACCTGTCCCCTCTCGACTTCTCTTTGCCGCTTCGACGCCTGGCTGCCTAGCCCGCGTCGATCAGCCCGATCTGCCCATCGTCTCGGCGGTAAACGACGCCCGCTTGACCAGTCTCCGAGCTGGTGAAGAAGTAGAACTCGTGGCCCACAAGGTCCATTTGCAGTGCTGCCTCTTCTGGAGTCATGGGCTTCATCTCGAATTTCTTCGTCTTCACGATGCGAGGCTGTCCATCAGGGACGTCCTCACCCGAATCGGAAACATCGGAAGCGAAGTCTACTGATGGATGCTTCCGGGGATGGGATCTCCCGAGGAGCTTGCCCTTGAGCTTCTCGATGCGGTGCTCCAGCTTGTCGACCACCCGGTCGACGGCGACGAAGGGATCGGCGGCCGCGGCCTTGGCCCGGACGACGTGGCCGTGGCCGTACATGGTCACCTCGCAGACCTGGCCATCGGCGATCCGGTTGTTGGTCTCGGCGGTGAACTTCACCTCGGCCCGCTCCATGCCTTGGAGGTAGCGGCCCAGGTGGCCGATCTTCTCCTCGACGGTGCCCCGGAGGTTGGGCGACATCTCGACCTTGCCGTGCTGGATGGCAATGTCCATCGTGATGCGGTCCTTTCTGTCGGACCCTCTTCGGTCCGTGGTGAGCATGGGCCGCGTGCGGCTGACCTGGGCTTTGTCCCCACGCGCGCTGGCGGAGGGGGTGGCGGATCGGCCGCGGGGGACGGGCAGGGCTTACTCCTGAGCCGCACGATGCCGAGCAACCACAGGACGCCTTGCGTGGGTCGGTCCGCCTGCGACTGGCATCGACTTGCAACCACAGACCCACACACGGCCCATGTCGGCCAGTGTAGCTAGAGGGCTGTCCGGCTAGACGGGTGCCGATACCCGCAGGAGCTCGGCGGCCACCTGGCGGACGACGTCGCGGTTGTCGTAGGTGCGAGCGGCGTCGAGCCGGCGACCCCGTTCGACCTGCTCGGGGCGGATCTGGCGTGGGTACGGCACGACCAGCCGCTCGAGTAGTCCTTCGGGGATCGTTCGGCTGCCTCGGCATCCGGTTGGGGAGTCCTCGGCCATGATGCCTTAGGGGTCGGCCGACGGCTCGCAAACCTTGAGCGGCGTGCAGGCCGCCGTGACGACGTTCACCGTCTTCGCTCCCGCGCTTCGCAACGCCGTCGCCGCGGCGCCGATGGTGGCACCGGTGGTGAAGACGTCGTCGATCAGCAGGACGTTGGGCGGCGCCTTGCCTCGGGCCGCGAACCGCGGCGGGTCGGCGTGGCGCTCTTGGCGTGTCCGGCCCGTCTGGGCCGGCCCTGGTAGGCGCACCAGCAATGGCACGACCGCCGGCCGGAGCGGGGGATGGCGCGCGCCACCCGGTCCGTGGCGGGCGACGGCCCGGGCCAGGACCTCGGCCTGGTCGAAGCCGCGCTCGCGACGACGAGCGGCGGTAGTGGGCGCCCACGTGATGGCGTCGAACCCGCCGGGCGGCGCGTTGGCGAGCGCGGCCATGCCGGCCGACAACCACCGGACCGTGCTGCGGGCGTTGCCGTACTTCATGCGCACGAGAAGATCGCGCCCGGCGTCGTCGTAGCGGATGAGGGCCCGCACGCAGTCGACCCCGGGCGGCGACGGGATCACCGGCGCCCGCTCGAGGCGGGCCCAACACGCCGGGCAAGGCGCCGGCCCCGTGTCCCCGCAGCACGGGCACCGCGATGGAAGCGCCAGCGCCAGCACCGCCTCGAACACCCGCATCCACCCCATGCCAAGGACCGTACGACAGGGGTGTGACAACTTCGCTTGCGGGGCCGCGACGTCGGCTTTCGGCCACGAAAGCAGGTGGGGGCAGGCGGGCTTTCGCACAGTCGGGCGCCGCCCAACCGGCTCGACCGTCCAAAAGCGAGGTTGGTGGAGCGCAACCACACCGAGGCCGGGTCAAGGCCGGCCGTCGGGAGGCGGCCGTCCCGAAGGGACGCGCAGCGGCCTTGACGCGGCCGTGACGAGAGCGACGCGCGGCCCCACGACCATGGGAAAGGCCCGCCCCGGGGGCGGGCCATGGCTACGTGCCCGTGCTTTCGGTCACGAGCGCCCGGCGGGGCACGCGCTCGTGACCGAAAGCGGGTGGGGGCAGGCGGGCTTTCGCACACTCGGATGCCGCCCAGCCGGCTCGACTGTGCAAAAGCGGGGGTGCTTCGCGTCGAGGGGGCGGGTTAGTAGCGGTAGTGCTCGGGCTTGAAGGGGCCGTCTTTGGGGATGCCGAGGTAGGAGGACTGCTTGTCGGTGAGCTCGGTGAGGCGGACGCCGAGCTTGTCGAGGTGCAGGCGAGCGACCTTCTCGTCGAGCTCGCGGGGCAGGCGGTGGACGCCGATGGGGTACTGGTCGAGCCGGGTGAAGAGCTCGATCTGGGCCAGGACCTGGTTGGCGAACGAGGTCGACATCACGAACGACGGGTGGCCGGTGGCGCACCCGAGGTTCAGCAACCGACCCTCGGCCAGCACGATCACCGAGTGCCCGTCGGGGAACACGAACTCGTCGACCTGGGGCTTGATGTTGATGCGCTGCAGGTCGGACAACCGAGCGAGGCCGGCCATGTCGATCTCGTTGTCGAAGTGCCCGATGTTGCCGACGATGGCGTTGTGCTTCATCCGCCCCATGTGCTCGGCCGTGATGACGTCGCGGTTGCCCGTAGCGGTGACGAAAATGTCGGCCCGGTCGACGACCCGCTCGAGGGTCGTGACCTCGAACCCCTCCATCGCCGCCTGCAAGGCGCAGATCGGGTCGACCTCGGTGACCACGACACGGGCGCCCTGCCCCCGCAGCGATTGCGCGCACCCCTTGCCGACGTCGCCGTAGCCGAGGACGACCGCCAGCTTCCCGCCGATCATCACGTCGGTCGCCCGGTTGATGCCGTCGATCAGCGAATGGCGGATGCCGTACAGGTTGTCGAACTTCGACTTGGTCACCGAGTCGTTGACGTTGATCGCCGGGAACAGCAGCGAACCCGACTCGTGGCGCTGGTACAGGCGATGCACGCCGGTGGTGGTCTCCTCGGTGACGCCCTTGATGGCGTTGGCGATGCCGGTCCACAACCCGTCGGTGGCGGCGATCGTGCGAGACAACACGTCGAGGATCACCTTGTACTCGTCGGAGTCGTCACCAGCAGGAGCGGGCACCGAGCCCGCCTTCTCGAACTCGGCGCCGAGGTGCACCAGCAACGTGGCGTCGCCCCCGTCGTCGAGGATCATGTTCGGCCCCTCGCCGTCGGGCCAGCGCAGGATCTGCTCGGTACACCACCAGTACTCCTCCAGCGTCTCGCCCTTCCAGGCGAACACGGGGATGCCGGCGGCGGCGATGGCCGCGGCCGCGTGGTCCTGCGTCGAGAAGATGTTGCACGACGCCCACCGCACCGAGGCGCCGAGGGCGATGAGCGTCTCGATGAGCACCGCCGTCTGGATCGTCATGTGCAGCGACCCGGCGATGCGGGCACCGCGCAACGGCGAGGCGTCCCCGTACTCGGCCCGCAGCGCCATCAAGCCGGGCATCTCCTCCTCGGCCAGCTCGATCTCCTTGCGGCCGAAATCGGCCAGCGAAAGGTCGGCGACACGGGCGTCAAGAGCAGTGGGATCGATGGTCGTCGTCACGCGCCGAAGCTATCAGTGACCCAACAACACCGGCACCACGGCGACGGCGTTGAACAGGGCGTGGCTGAGGATCGTCGGCCCGATCCGCCCGAGGCGCCAGGCGGCGATCCCCTGAACCAACCCGAACACGCCGACCCCGGCGATCACCCCCACGTTGCCGAGCCCCTCGGTCGGGTCGAAATGGATCAGCCCGAACACCACCGCCTGGATCACGACCGCCGCCCACCCGAGCTTGGGCAGCAACGCCCGCAGCACCAACCCCCGGAAGAAGAGCTCCTCCACCAATGGCGCGCCCACCAGCGTCGAGCCGACAACCACCACGACCCCGGCGATCGTCCCCCGCTGGTCGGCGATGAAGCCGGTGTTGGAACCGAGCAGCCGGGGGAACGGCGACAGCGCGAACTGCACCAGCCCCGAGGCGACCATGCCGCACAAGGCGACGACGAGGGCCAAGCCGAGGTCGACCGGGAACGCCAACCGGAACCCGAGGTCGCGCCCGACCGACCCGCTCCCGAAGCGCCGGCTGGCCATCACCCCCGCCCCCACCATCGGGATCCACAGCCCCACGAACCCGGCCGCCATCGTCAGCGGCGAGTCCACCGAGCCGCTCACCAACACGGCCACCCCACCCAACACCCCCGCCAGCAGCACGCCGATGACGAAGGCCGAGGTCGCCAGGGCCAGCGCCGCGCCCGACTGGAGCCGGCTCTCGGGCGCCAAGAGCGGCTCGGGGATCACGTCAGGTCGGGAAGAACATCGGGGTCGGCGTCCGCTCCTCGAGGATGTCGTCCATCCTCGCCTTGATGAGGTCCTTCCATGCATGGGTGAGGATGTAGAAGCGCCCGGTCTTGACGGCGTCGACCACCTCGGCGGCCACGACATCGGGCGAGATGCCGCCCTCGAGCACGGCCTTCAACGGCGACGCCCCGCCCGTGGCCGTCGAGCTGCCGAGGATGTCGCCCGACGCCTCGGCGTTGCGCAGCGAGTCGGGGCGATTGCGGCCCGACTCCCCGATCCCGGTGTTGACCCACCCGGGGCAGAGCACGGACACGCCGATGGGCGCGCCCACCATCATGAGGTCGCGGAGCAACGTCTCGGCCAGGGTGACGACGCCGTGCTTGCTCACGTTGTACGGGCCCATGATCCCGCCGGAGATGAGGCCGGCCATGGAGGCGGTGGCGACCACGTGGCCGGGCCCGCCGCCGGCCAGCATCCGGGGCACGAACGACCGCACGCCGTGGATCACGCCCCAGAGGTTGACGCCGAGGACCCACTTCCAGTCGTTCTCGCTCAGCGTCCAGATCGGACCGCCCGCGGCCACGCCGGCGTTCAGGTGGACGAGGTCGACCCCGCCGAACGACGACTCGGCGAAGGCGGCCAACGCCTCCATCGAGGCGCCGTCGGAAACGTCGGTGGCCCGGCCGGCCACCACGTGCCCGGCGTCGCCGAGCGCACGCAGCGACGCGTCGAGGTTCTTCTCGTCGATGTCGGCCAGCACGTTGTTTCGAATCGTGATGTTCCGAGTCTGGCGGCTGGGGTGGTTGTCGTCGACACCGAGGATCGATATCCCTCCTCCGGAGTGCCGGAGAAGGTTGTGTTCGAAGACGACGTCCTC
>JAXDPV010000050.1:0-10254 GCA_034668185.1 Actinomycetota bacterium | reverse complement strand
GGGTGGTAGGGGTCTTTGGCCGACTGGAGGGGGGGGTTGTCGACGTGGACGGGCAGGGGCCAGGGGATGGCCAGGGCGGGGTCGAGGGGGTTGACGGCGGTGCCGGCCATGCCGGGGACCCATTCGTGGTCGAAGCAGTAGAGGTACTGGGTGTCGGTCAACGATTGGAAGCCGTTGCAGACACCGTCGGGCACCAGCACCTGGCGGCCGGCGACCAGCTCGACGGTGACGACCTTGCCCAGGCTCGACGACGAAGGCCGGGCATCGACGTAGGCACCGAAGGCCGAACCGGAAGCCACGGCCACGAGCTTGGACATCGACTCGCCGTGCAACCCCCGCAGCGCGCCACGGCGGGACTCGGTCAGGTTGATCTGCACGACCGAGCCGAGCGACGGCAGCCCGGCCGCGACCCATGACGACTCCCGGTAGAACTCACGCACGACACCCCGCTCGTCGGACACCTGCTTCATGGTGATGACGAACAAGCCGTCGATCTCGGTCGACGACACCGACATGTCGGTCACCGCGGTCACGCTTCGAACCTCCCGAAGCCGCCCCGGTAGAACAGCAACGGCCGCCCCTCCTTCTCCAACTGCAGGTCGAGGATGCGCCCCACGATGATCAAGTGGTCGCCGCCGTCGTGCTCGGCCTCGATCGAGGCCTCGACCCACCCGAGCGCGCCCGACAACACCGGCGCACCCGTCGCCGGACCCGGCCGCCAACCCACGCCGGAGAACTTCGTCGTCGAGCCGGAAGAGGCGAACGAGCGGCACAACGCCTCTTGGTCCTCGGCCAGGATGTTGACGCAGAACGAAGACGCCGAACGGATGCGGGGCCACGAAGACGAGGTCTTCTGGGGCGAGAACAACACCAGCGGCGGGTCCAGAGACAACGACTGGAACGACTGGGCGGTGAAGCCAACCGGCTCGCCGCCGTCGATGGCGGTCACGATGGTGACGCCGGTGGCGAAGTGGCCCATCACCTGCTTGAGGCGCGCCGCATCGAATGTCGGCGCGCCCCGGCGCGCCAGGTCTTCGTCGGTCACAGCGTGATGCTAAGCCCCTCGGAAGCGGCGAACACGTCCGACAACCCGGCCATCGCGCCCAGGCAACGGGCTTCGTCACGAAGCTTGTCGACGAACGCGTCGTCGTGCGAAGGGTCGTGGTGGAACAGCGCCAACCGGCGGGCCCGCGCTTCCTTGGCCACCAGCACGGCGTAGTCGACGGTGCAATGACCCCAGTGGGCCTTCTCGGCGAACTCGTCGCGGGTGTACTGCGCGTCGTGGATCAACAGGTCGGCGCCGTCGGCCAGCTCGAGCACCGAGTCGGCGACCCGATCGAGGGACAACGGCGCCTGGTGGTCGCTGATGTAACACACCACCGCGCCGTCCCACTCGACCCGGTACCCCACCGTCGGCCCGCAGTGGGGAACGGGCCGCACCCGCACCTTGGCGTTGCCGATGGCGAGGTCGTCCTCCATCACGTCGTGGAAGCGGATCGCCCCCCGCAGCTCGGAGAAGTGGACGGGGAAGTAGGGCGGCCGCATGAAGTCGCCGAACACCGCCCCCAGGTCGCCCTCGTCCTGGGTCGGCCCGTAGATGTCGAGCTCGGCGCCGACACGATCGGCCGGCGGGAAGAACGGCAGCCCCTGCACGTGGTCCCAGTGGATGTGGGTGATCAGCGCCGACCCACGGAACGAACCGTCGGTCGGTTGGGTCTCGCCGAAGAACCGCAACCCGGTCCCGAGGTCGAGGATCACGGGGGGTTCGCCCTCGACCTCCAACGTCACGCACGCGGTGTTCCCGCCGTAACGCCGGTTGATCTCGCTTGGGCAGGGCGTCGAACCTCGAACGCCCCAGAACGTGACCTTCACCAAATCCCCCCTCGGTGATGGAGGAGGTTACCCACGGCTTCTAGCTATTCCTTCTCGTGTGACGAAGGACACAGCAACAAGCGCTAGCGCGACGTCGCCGACACCAGCCCCCGCTGTTGCAACATGACCTTGAGGTCGTGGGGGTTCGAGGCCGCGGACATCGCGCCCCGCATGTCGACGAGGCCGCGCTCGTACAGCTTGGCCAGCGCCTGGTCGAACGTCTGCATCCCGTAGTACTCGCCGTCGGCGATGATCTCGTGGAGGTCGCCGCCCCTGGCCGGGTCGATGATGCAGTTCTGCACCCGGCCGTTGGCGACCATGACCTCGAGGGCGGCCACCCGGCCGGCGCCGTCGGCGGTCGGCACCAGTCGCTGGCAGACGGTGCCCCGCAACGAGCCGGCCAGCGCCACCCGGATCTGGTGCTGCTGGTGGGGCGGGAAGAAGTCCACGATGCGGTTGACGGTCTCGGTGGCGTCGATGGTGTGGAGCGTCGAGAACACCAGGTGACCGGTCTCGGCCGCGCTCAGCGCCGCCGCCACCGTCTCCTGGTCCCGCATCTCGCCGACGAGGATGACGTCGGGGTCCTGGCGCATGGCCGCCCGCATGGCGTTGGCGAAGTTGTCGGTGTCGAAGCCGATCTCCCGCTGGTTGATCGACGCCAGCTTGTCCCGGTGCAGCACCTCGATCGGGTCCTCGATGGTGACGATGTGGCACTCGCGGTTGTCGTTGATGTAGTCGATCATCGCCGCCAGCGTCGTCGTCTTGCCCGAGCCCGTGGGCCCGGTGACGAGGACGAGGCCACGGTGCTCCTGCGACAGCCGGCCGACAACCTCGGGCAGGCCGAGCTCGTCGAAGGACGCCGACTCGGTGCGCACCCGGCGGAAGATCATGCCGACGGTGCCCCGCTGGCGGAAGGCGTTGACGCGGAAGCGGCCGAGGTTGGGGACGGCGTAGGCGAAGTCGGCGTCGTTCTTCTTCTCGAAGACCTCGGCCACGTCGGCCCGCATGATCGCCCCGGCCATCTCGGCGGTGAGGTCGGGCAGCACCATGGGCGCGCCCTCGAGGCGGCGCAGCGCCCCGTTGACCCGGATCCGCGGCGGCGAACCCACCTTGATGTGCAGGTCGGAGCCGTCCGCCTCGGCCAGGTCGCGCAAAAGTTGGTCGAGTACGGGATGAGCCACAGAGCTAGATCGGCATCCGAAGAGGGCGTCTTGACCCGTTAGGTTGCGCCTTATGTCATTGCTGCAGGGATCGGTGACGGCCAACGGCCTCGACTTCGCATACCTCGCAACCGGTCCCGAATCGGGCCCGCTGGCCCTGTGCTTCCACGGTTTCCCGGACACGGCCTGGACCTACCGCCACCTCCTCCCGTCCTTGGCCGAGGCCGGTTTCCGGGCGGTGGCGCCGTTCATGCGGGGCTATGCCCCCACCGGCGTGCCTGCCGACGGCGACTACCACGGGGCCTCGCTGGTGGAGGACGCCGGGGCGCTGCACCAGGCCCTCGGCGGCGACGAGCGGGCCGTGATCATCGGTCACGACTGGGGCGCGCAACCGGCCTACGGCGCCGGGGCCCGCTGGCCCGAGCGCTTCGCCAAGGTCGTCGCCCTCGCCCTCCCGCCCGGACGGGTCTTCGGCCCCGGCCTCCTGCGCTACGACCAGCTCAAGCGCTCCTGGTACATGTTCTTCTTCCTGACCCCCTTCGCCGACTTCGTGGTGCCGGCCAACGACCTCGACTTCGTCGCCCGCCTCTGGCAGGACTGGTCGCCGGGCTACGACGCCACCGAGGACATGGCCCACGTGCGCGAGTCCCTCGGCGACGCCGCCAACCTGGCCGCCGCCCTCGGCTATTACCGGGCTGCCTTCAGCGGGGGCGGGGCCCCGGTAGGCGATCCCACCCAGCCACTCCTCTACCTCCACGGCGAGGACGACGGGTGCATCGGCGTCGACGTCGCCCGCGGCCTCGAAGGCGCGGTGGTGGTCGAGGGCGCCGGCCACTTCCTCCACCTCGAACGGCCCGACGTGGTCAACTCGAAGATCGTGGAGTTCCTGGTCTCGTGAACGGCGGGCGGCTGGTGGCGGTGGTCAAGGCCGACTGCCCCACCTGCACCCTCGTGCGCCCGCTGCTCGACGGCCTCCCCGTCGAGGTCGTCTCCGAGGACGACGACGAGGGGTTGGTCGAGAGCTACCACCTCGGCATCGAGACGGTGCCGACGCTGTTGCGCGTCGTCGACGGCGTCGAGGTCGAGCGTCTCGTCGGCTGGGACCGCGACGCGTGGCGCGGCTTCGTCGGCGACGACGCCATCGGCGAAGGCCTCCCGCCCCACCGCCCCGGTTGCGGCTCGCGCACCCTCGACCCGGGCGTGGCCGACGAGCTGGCCGTGCGCTTCGGTTCGTCGAAGTTGCGGTCCCGCCGCATCGACCTCGCCGACGCCGAGGACGAGATGGAGGCCATGTTCGACCGGGGCTGGACCGACGGCCTCCCGGTCGTGCCCCCCACCGAGCTGCGGGTGCTGAAGATGTTGGAAGGCACGACCCGCGCGCCCGACGAGGCCGTGGCTGTGGTGCCGCCCGATCTGGTCGAGTGCACGGTCGAGAAGGTCGCGGTCAACTCGGTGATGGCCGGTTGCAAGCCCGAGTACCTGCCGGTGGTGCTGGCCGCGGTCGAGGCCGCGTGTACCGACGAGTTCAACGGCCACGGGCTGCTGGCCACCACCTACTTCTCAGGACCGGTGGTCATCGTCAACGGACCCGTCGCCAAGTCGATCGGGATGAACTCCGGGGTCAACGCCCTCGGCCAGGGCAACCGGGCCAACGCCACCATCGGGCGGGCGTTGCAGCTCGTCATCCGCAACGTGGGCGGTGGCCGGCCCGGCGGCGTCGACCGCGCCACCCTCGGCAACCCCGGCAAGTACACCTTCTGCTTCGCCGAGGACGAAGGCGGTTCGCCGTTCACGCCGCTGTCGGTGTCGCGGGGCGCGGCGCCTGGCGCGTCGACGGTGACGCTGTTCGCGGGCTCGGGCGTGCAAGCGGTGGTCGACCAGTTGTCGCGCACGCCGGAGTCGTTGGCCGGCTCGTTGGCCGCGTGCCTGCGCACCGTCGCCCACCCCAAGCTGCCGCTGGCCTTCGACGCGCTGGTCGTCCTCTCGCCCGAGCACGGCCGGGTGTTCAGGGAGGCGGGTTGGTCGCGGGACCGGCTGCTCGAGGAGCTCGGCGCCCGGCTGCAGTTGCAGGGGGCCGACATCGTGCGGGGCGCGGGCGGCATCACCGAGGGCGTGCCCGAGGCCTTCGCCGGGGCCACGCTGCCCAAGTTCCGCGACGGCGGGTTGCTCGTCGCCCACGCCGGCGGCGGGGCCGGGCTGTTCTCGGCCATCATCGGGGGATGGGCCAGCGGCTCGACCGGCAGCGCGCCGGTGACGATGGAGGTGCGGGCATGAGCAGTCGAACGGTCCTCGACCCCACCGGCGAGCTGGCCACCGCGGCCAGGCCGTTGACCGCCCGGCCGTCGAGCCTCGAAGGCAAGACCGTCGGCCTGCTCGACATCTCCAAGGCGCGTGGCGACGTCTTCCTCGACCGCCTCGACGAGCTGTTGCAGGGCCGCGGCCTCACCACGATCCGCTACCGGAAGCCGACGTTCACCAAGAACGCCCCCATCGACCTGCGCCACGAGATCGCCACCCATTGCGACGTCGTGATCGAAGCCCTCGCCGATTGAGGTTCGTGCACGTCGTGCAGTGTGCACGACATCGCCGACTTGGAAGGCCGGGGCGTGCCCTCGGTCTTCGTCGCCTCCACCGAATTCGTCGAGGCCGCCGGCGCGCAGGTGCGCTCGATCGGCCTCGACGTGGCGCGCGTCTTCGTCCCCCACCCCATCCAGGACCGCACCGACGACGAGATGCGGGCCCTGGCCGACGCCGCCGTCGACGAGGTGCTGGCCCGGCTCACGGCAGGCGGTAGCGACCCTCCGGGGTGATCTCGGCCAGGCCGTCGAGGACGAGGGTGGACGCCACCCGGCCGGCGCGTTCGGCGTCGGTCGGCCAACCCATGACGGCGGCGAGGTCGGCGGGGTCGACGTCGGCGCTTCGCATCGCATCGACGAGCCGGCCGCGGCCCTGGCGGTCGGAGCCGGCGAACCTCGACTGCGGTCCGCTGGTGCCGGCCGAGCCCTCGGCCGGGTCGGGCTCCGGTTGTCCGGCGCGGTGCCACGAGCAATGGGCGGCGACGGGGCAGTCGTGGCAGCGGACGACGCGCTTGGTGCACGTGGTCGCGCCGAGGTCGAGCATGGCCTGGTTCCACGACCAGCCCAGGCCCGCGGGAACGAAGCCGTCGGCCGCGGCCTGGGCCTCGGCCGGGCCCAACCGCCGGCCGGCGACCCGTGCGACGACCCGAGCGGCGTTGGTGTCGAGCACGCCGACGTCGCCTTCGTGGGCGAAGGCCAGCACCGCCCTGGCCGTGTACGGGCCGATGCCGGGCAGGGCGAGCAGCCCGTCGAGCGTCTCCGGCAACGCGCCGCCGTGGAGGGAGACGCACGCCACCGCACACCGGTGCAGGTTCAGGGCGCGGCGGTTGTAGCCGAGCCCGGCCCACATGCGCACGACGTCGCCCGGCGACGACGACGCGCACGCCGCCGGCGTCGGGAAGCGCCGGAGGAAGGCGCCGTACTTCGGCACCACCCGGGCCACCTGGGTCTGTTGGAGCATGAGCTCGCTGACGAGCACGGCCCACGGGTCGCGGGTGCGGCGCCACGGGAGGTCGCGGCGCGTGCGCTCGCTCCAGTCGAGGAGGTCGCGCTGGAGCGGGCTCAGCGCCGCCGGCACCAGTAGAGCTCGGTGCGGTAGGGCTCGACGAAGGTGTCGTCCTCGGCTGCGGCCAGCGGGCCGTCGCGCAGGATGGCGGCCAACTCGCCGAGGAGCGCGTTGCGGCGGTCGTCGGGCAAGGCCGAGACGTAGCTCACCGACGACACCCGGGCCAGCATCGAGTCGAGGTCGTGGGTCACGGCGTTGGTGAACTCCTCGAGCTGCACCTCGTCGAACCCGCCGCTGGCCTCGATGGCCGCGCCCCATCGACCGTCGCCGCCGCGGAACCGGGGGGCGTCGCCCGCGACCCGCGCCATCAGCGCGTCGATCGGCTCGGTCCAGGGCCACGCCCGGTCGCGCGTGTTCCAGACGAGGCCGAGGGTGCCTCCGGGCCGCAGCACCCGGGCGATCTCGGCGAAGGCCGCGGGCCCGTCGAACCAGTGGGCCGCCTGGGCCGCGGTCACCACGTCGGCGCTGGCATCGGGGAGCGGCATGGCCTCGCCGGTGCCGTCGAGGATCTCGATGCCGGGAACGGCCGCGGAGAGCTGGGCCCGCATGGCCGCCACCGGTTCGACCGCGACCACGGTCGCGCCCGTGGGCACGAGCATCCTGGTGAACTTGCCGGTGCCGGCGCCGATGTCGACCACCACCCGGCCGGGCCCGAGGCCGGACACCTCGACCAACCGGTCGACGAGCTCCTGGGGGTAACCCGGCCTCCCCTTCTCGTACTCGGCCGCGCCCCGCTCGAAGCCCTTGGCCGCGGCCTCGTGGATGTTCACCAGACGCCGTCGCCGTAGGGGCGTTGGCGTTGGGGCGCGGCGCCAGCCTTCCAGACCATGAGCTTGCGGGTGTAGGAGCAGACCTCGTCGCCGTGCTGGTTGAAGCCCTTGGACTCGACGGTGACGATGCCGCGGTCGTTCTTCGACGACGACTCGACCTTGTCGACGCATTTGGACTCGGCGTAGATGGTGTCGCCGTGGAACGTGGGCTTCTTGTGCTTGAGGTCGGTGACCTCGAGGTTGGCGATGCACGAGCCGCTGATGTCGGGCACGCTCATGCCCAGGACGAGCGAGTAGACGAGGTTGCCCACGACCACGTTCTTGCCCTGGGGGGTCTCGTGCTCGGCGAACCAGGCGTTGGTGTGCAGGGGGTGGTGGTTCATCGTGATCATGCAGAAGAGGTGGTCGTCGTACTCGGTGATGGTCTTGCCCGGCCAGTGCTTGTACACGTCGCCGATCTCGAAATCCTCGAAGTAGCGACCGAAGGGACGGTCGTGGGTCGTCATGGGCCCGACGTTACGGGAGGCGTCGGGCGGTGGGCCAAGCCGCCCGCCTGGGCCAGGTCACCCATGGCCCGCACGCGTCATTTCGGGCGAAAGGTCTTCCCTTTGTCCCGCTCCGTCCGATAAAAGTTACGCAGCGTGACCTCAAGGAGGGGCGAGATGCCGTTCGCATGGAAGCCAGCGCCGGGCCAAGTGGCGCTCATCGAGCTCAACTCGGGCGGCAACGAGTGCCTCACCGGCGTCGTCATCGACGACGAGGGCAGCAGCGAGGTCGTGGTCGACCTCGGCGCTTCGCCCCTGCCGCCGACGCCCGAGTGCGAGGTGGTGGCATCGTTCTTCGCCCCCGACGCCCTCTACCGCATGACCGCCACCCTGCACCCCCACGGCGAACAGCGGGCCATCATCGACCTGCGGGTCCACGACATCGAGCGGGTGCAGCGCCGGACGGCGCCGCGTGCGCGGCTGTCGTTGCCGGTGGTGATGTCGAACTTCGACGACGACACCTCGGGGTTCACGTCGGTCGTGGGCGAGTCCATCGACATCGGCGAAGGCGGCTGCCGCGTGCTGGTGGCCAAGCCCTTTCCTTCCGGCTCCGATCCGACGTTGACCCTCCAGCTTCCCAACGGCGACTCCATCGTCGCCCTTGGCGCGGTCTTGCAGGCGGCGATGACGAGCGACTCCCGCTACGAGTACCGGCTGGTGTTCCTGGAGCTCGACGACGTCGACCGCTTGAAGTTGATCGAGCTCGTCAGCGAACCACTGCCCGCTTAGATCGGGTAGCGGTCGAGCAGGCCGCGTGCGATGACGAGGCGTTGGATCTCGTTGGTGCCCTCGCCGATGATCATCAGCGGCGCGTCGCGGTAGTAGCGCTCGACGGGGAACTCGGTGGTGTAGCCGTAGCCGCCGTGGATGCGCATGGCGTCGGTGGCGATCTCGAAGGCCGACTCCGAGGCGAACAGCTTGGCCATGCCGGCCTCGACGTCGGCCCGCTGGCCGGTGTCGAACTTCTCGGCCGCCGACCTCGTGAGGAGTCGGGAAGCCTCCAGCTTGGTGGCCATGTCGGCCAGCTTGAACTGGATGGCCTGGTGCTTGGCGATGGGCACGCCGAAGGTCTCCCGTTGCTGGGCGTAACGCATCGACGCCTCGAACGCCGCGCGGGCCACACCCACCGCTCGGGCCGCGATGTTGACCCGGCCGAGCTCGAGGGCGCCGAGTATCTGGTGCAGGCCGCGGCCGAGTCCTTGGTCCGGGCCGCCGAGCACCCACGAGCTGGGGACCCGGTGGTCGGTGTAGGTCATCTCGACCGTCTCGATCCCCTTGTAGCCGAGCTTCTCGATCTGCTTCGAGACGGCGATGCCCTGGTAGGTGGGGCCGGGCTCCTTCTCGACGATGAAGCAGGTGATGCCTTCGGGGGTGCGGGCGGCGAGGGCGAGGATGCCACAACGTTCGCCGTTGGTGACCCACATCTTGGTTCCGTCGATGACGTACTCGTCGCCGTCGGGCGTGGCCTTGCAGCGGATGGCCTTGGTGTCGCTGCCGGCGTCGGGCTCGCTGAGGCTGAGGGCGCCCCGCCGGTCGCCGGCCGCCATCTGTGGGAGCCAGTTCTCCTTCTGCTCGTCGGTGCCGTGGAGCTTGATCAAGGTGGCGCAGATCAGGTGGGTGTTGACGACGCCGCTCAACGACATCCATCCGGCCGACAGCTCCTCGACGATGCGGGCGTAGGTGACGGTGTCGAGGCCGAGGCCGCCGTACTCAGTCGGGATGGTGGCGCCGAACAGGCCGAGGGCTTTCATGTGGGCGACGAGTTGCGTGGGGTACTCGTCGGCGTGCTCGAGGCCGGAGGCGACCGGGAGCACCTCCTTCTCGACAAAGGTTCTTACGGCGGCGACGAGCTCGTCGGCCAACGCCGGGTCGGTGATCACGGGGCGACGCTAGCGTCGGCGGGCGTGATCGAGCTCGGTCTGCGCAACGACGTGTACCGCCGGCCGCTGGCCACCGCGCTCGACCGGCTCGGGCTGCGGGAGGGATGGAAGTGCGTCGACGTCGGGGCCGGCGGCGGCGACGTCAGCGTGGCCCTGGCCGAGATCGTGGGGCGGGACGGGCGCATCTACGCCGTCGACTCCGATCCCCGGGCCCGGGACTTCGTGGCCGGCGCGGCTTCGGCCCACGCGCAGGTCGTGGCCCTGACCCAGTCGGGCGAGGAGCTGACCCTGCCCGAGGCCGTCGACCTCGCCTTCTGCCGCTTCCTACTGATGCACGTGGTCGACCCGGTGGTGGTGCTGCGGCGGATGGCGTTGGCCGTGCGGG
>JAXDPV010000049.1:0-2733 GCA_034668185.1 Actinomycetota bacterium | reverse complement strand
GTAGCGGTAGTCGAACGACGGCACCACGTCGGCGTCGATACGGGCGCTGCTCGATCGAACGACGATCGCCGTCGACCCCGAGGCGTCAACCTGCCCGAGGAACTTCGCCTGCAACGCAGCCACCAGCTCGGATCGGAGCTTCGCCGGAGTCCAGATGCCTTGGTGCGTCCAGGCGGTGCAGTTGCGCGCACCCCGCTCCGCCTCATCCCAGTACTGGCACTCATGGCACTGCACGACGATGTCGACGTCGGAGTCAGCTCGCACGTTGGTCTGATTTGGCGTAGGAGCCCTTCGGGTAGACGGACAGCGAGCAGCCCTCGAACGCGCGGTCGGCCTTTTACCGCATCGGCGATCATTCGGATCGGTGCGGTCTTGCTTGTCCTGCTCCGTGTCGCTGGACGGGCCCGTCCAGCCGGTCAACTGCTTCTGTCGGCACACGCCGATCCCCCAAGTCAATCCGCCTCAGGATACCACATCACCGAACACACGTTCGTGCCCGGGCAACGCCGCGGTACCCACACCCTTCGTCCCGTCGTGGCGGCCCCCGCAGGTGACTCGGTAGTCGGCATTCTCGCGTCCGAGACCTCGAGTGCGCCATGGGCCACGAGAACGGCACCACGGCGCAGCCAGTGGCCCGCGAGGCTGCGCGCCCCCCGATGGGGCACGGCAGACTCATGGCTCCACTCGTTCTCAGGTGTCGTCGTCGTCGTCCATCGGGTCCTGGTCGAGGAGTTCCCGGAGCTTCACGGGGTCGTCGCGGATCGGGACTTCAAGAGTCCCGCGGATAACGCCGTCTATGTCGGGGCCCGTTGCTTTCCACGTGCCGTGAAGCGTGCCGTCGGGCGGGCGCTCGGCGAGGAAGAGGTAGTGCTCCAGACTCGTGTCGGTCTCTTCCTGGCGGAGGTCGCCGACGTCGAAGACGATCCTTACGGACCCCTCCTCGGTCCAGCTTCGCGGCGGCATGGGCGTGCGATCGAACGACGGGGCGAGTGACGCAAGGAACGAGGGCGGGTAGGGGAGCGACTGTGCCAGTGCGGACGGAGTCGGCTCGCCGTACGGGCGCGGCTCGGCCGGGAGACGGGGAGCGGGGTAGTCCCGCTCCGCCGCGCAAACCCGATCCCACTCGAAGTGGACCTCCACCCTGACCTTCGGCAGGTACCGGCCAGTCGGGTTGTGGACGCGCACGGCAACCAGCCCGTGCCCCGCACGCAGGTAGCGGTCGAGAACGACATCCGGACCCGCGTCCGTTGCACGCTCGCCCCAGGTCTCCACCTCTGCGAGGAACTCATCGAGCGTCCGCTTGTCCGGCTCGGCAGCAAGACCAGCGATGGACGCGAGCCGGGAGGCCTCGCGGGCAAGTCGCTGAAGATCCTCCCGCTGGCGGGAGTACTCCGCCATGAGCGAAACGCGCGTCTCGAAGTTTCCGTCGGGGACCGGTGTCGTCTCCGGGTGGCGGCGGCGCTCCTCGGTCCGAGCTGCCGACTCCATGGCACGCCGACGGTCTGCGACCCACGCGGCGACGGTGGTGTCGATGGTCGTCGGGTCGAACCACGACAACGGGATGCTCCCGACAAGGGATACGTCGAGGTCGGGCGTCGCGGCGTTATCGGCGGCAGCGCGCTCCATGAGCGCTTTCAGGTCCGCGGAGTTCGCACGCTCGGTCCGGCCCGACTTCCGAACAAATACGTCACCGTCTCGGCCGCCTTCGGACTCCTTGCGCAACGCATAGATCGGGTCGCCGTTTTTAGGCGCCTCCACGACCACGACGAGGACTTTCCGTCCGTCGATGAGGACGTACGTCGGCGTGTACCGCGGGCCTTCAACCCCGCCGAGCCAGGGCGCAAGGATTTGGTCCAGATCCGCGGGGTCCACGCTGACAACGCCGGCGAGGTTGCCGGGCTCTGCGCCAACGACGATGTAGCCGAGGCCTTCGCACACGAGGTTCGCCGCTGCTGGCACCCGGTTCGCCATGCCGAGAATCGTGCGTGCGATCGAGAAGCATCCCCTCTTGGTTGATAGATCGGGATCAGACTTCCACTCAATCCAATCAGCCTCATCGTGCGCGTCCGCGTCGACAACAGCCTGGACGACCCGGCCGAGATCGGGGTGGCGGATTGCCGCGCGAATGTCGAGATCGATGCTCATTCTCTGTCAGTAAACCATCTGGTGTGCCCCAAGGGGCTGAAGGCTCGACGTTGCACCGCCTTAGGCCTTCCACCACCCACGAAGTTGACGAATGGCCCGCCGTTTGCTCCGGCCCTTGCGGCTCAGTCGGTCCGGACCAAGGCCGCCATCGAAGAGACGTTGCCACCCCCGACTCCGCTCGTCCTTGAAGCTGAGGTCTACGTATGGCTTCCCTGCCAGGCCATTTTCTGGCAGCTCGACCCAATCGGCGTCAACAACTGTTTCCCCAGGTGGCAGGATATGGCGCTTCTGGCTCCCCATGACTGAGGAGTCCGGCCTGTAGTCGTGATGCACCCAGACGTGGAAGTCGTACACCGGCGCGTCACTCTCGTTCCTTGCGCGAACGCGGATGCTGACTTGTCCCGGTTCCCCCGAGATTGTCGCCCCTTTCTTCGTTTTCACTTCGCAGTGGTTCGACGGCCTCTGCCCAGGCGCTGATGCGACTTGCTTGGTCCCGGCGTCTCGATCGCCATTCCCGCAGCACAACCGTGATCGTCAAAGCAACGGGCGGCAGGCGCGCTCAGACCAGCAGCCCACTGAATCCATGAA
>JAXDPV010000048.1:0-15464 GCA_034668185.1 Actinomycetota bacterium | reverse complement strand
CTCACGCCCTGGCGTGAGATCTGGCACCCAAAAGACCAAAGGGGTGACGGACAGTCAGCGGGACAAGCGGCCGGCCTCGAAGGCGGCGGACTCCGCCGCCTCGAGCTGCTTCTCCACCAGGTCGAGCCCGCCGTCCCAGAAATGGGGGTCGGCCAGGTCGCAACCGACGATGCGGCCGAGCTCCTCGGGCGCCATCGACCCGCCCGAGGCCAGCATGTGGAGGTACCGGGGCACGAAGTCGGAGCCCTGCTCCTCGTACTGGCGATACACCGACAGCGCCAGCAACTGCCCGTAGGCGTAGGCGTACACGTACCCCGGCGTCGAGATGAAGTGCGGGATGTAGCTCCACCACGTGCGGTAGCCCTCGGTGATCTCGACGGCGTCGCCGAGCATCTCGGCCTGCGACTCGGCCCACAGCTCGCCGAAGCGGTCGATGGACAGCTCGCCGGCCGAACGGCGCTCGGTGTGGACCAGCTCCTCGAAGCGGTTCATCGCCGTCTGGCGGAAGATCGTGGCGATGGCGTCCTCGATGTTGGTGGCCAGCAGCGCGAGCCGATCGGCGGGCGAGCTGACCGACTCGAGCACCCGACCGAACGTCACCGTCTCGCCGAACACCGACGCCGTCTCGGCCACCGTCAACGGCGTCGTCTGGTGGAACACGCCCTGCGAACGGGCGAGATACGCGTGCAACCCATGCCCGAGCTCGTGGGCCAACGTCATCACGTCGCGCCGCCGCCCGGTCCAGTTGAGGAAGACGTACGGGTGGACCGAGGGCACGGTGTACGAGCAGAAGGCACCGCCCCGCTTGCCCGGGCGCGGCGGCGCGTCGATCCACCGCTCGTCGAAGAAGCGCCGGGCGCTGGTCGCCATCTCGGGAGAGAAGGAGGCGTAGGCGTCGAGCACGATGTCGCGGGCCTGGTCCCACCCGATCTCCTCCTCGGAGTCGGCGACCGAGGCCATGCGGTCGTAGTCGGCGATGCGGTCGAGCCCGAGCAACCTGGCCTTCAGCGCGTACCAACGCTGGGGGATGTCGTTGCGCTTGCGCACCGACTCGACCAGCGCGGCCACCGACTCGTCGCCGGCCTCGTTCGACAGGTTGCGCGACGAGATCCACGTCTCGTAGCCACGCAGCCGGTCGTCGGTCGCCTTGTCGGCCAGCAGGGTGTTGAAGATGAAGGTGCGCGTGCGCAGCCCGGGCTGCAAGCCCTCGGTCACCGCGGCCGCGGCCGCGGCCCGCACCGAACGATCGGGTGACGACAGCCGCGACAGTCCCTCTTCCAACGTCGCGTCCCGGCCGTCGTCGAGCTTCACCACGATCGTCGACTGCTGCTCGGCGTAGAGGCGCGACCACGCCGACCGACCGGTCACCGACTTCTCCGAGAGGATCTTCTCCTCGGGTTCCGACAGCAGGTAGTCGCGATAGCGCCGGGCCGACGCCAGGTGGTGGCGGCAGAAGTCGAGGCGCTCGTCGGCCAGCAGCGCGTCGGCCCTGCCGTCGTCGAGGGCGGCCCACTCGAGGTCGAAGAAGATGAGCTTGGTGTTGAGCGCCGTCGCCCGCTCCTGCACCTTCTGCAGCAGCGCGCCCCGGCTGGCGTCGGTGGTGTCGGTGGCGAAGCGCAGCGAGGCGTAGGCCCCGGCCCGCCCGACCAGCTCCTCGAGTTCGGCGAACCGGCCCATGGCCGTGACCAGGCTGTCGACGTGGATCGCCCCGATCGTCCCCCGCAACCCGGCCAGCTCGTCGGCCACCGCCGACGCCTGGTCCAGGAGGTCGCCCACCGCCGCCTCGGCGTCCTCCCGGCCGTCGAGGAGGTGCGACAGGTCCCAGGTCACGTCGTCGGCGGTCGTGGTCATGGCCGGAAGCGTACGCCGCCCGGTTTCGTGAAAACCGGGGTGCAGGAGGAACTGTGCCGCCCGTCACGAATACCTAAGCGACCCTTCTTGACCGGAGGGTCAAGAAGGGGGGTTAGGCCATGACGCTCACTCCGGCCCGTCTGGGCCGTCGATACGCGCCGTTGGTCGCGCTGGCCGCCGTGCAGGTGCTCCTGGTGGCGGTCGCGCCATCGGGGCCGCCGCAGCCGAAGAGCAACGTGGCCGCGGGGGCCAACGGGTTCGTGTCAGGCGGCGCGACCGGGACCGGCGATGCCACCGGGGCCGACGGCAGCACCGGCACCGCGGCCGACGGCGGCACCGGAGTCGGCTCGATCGGCGCCAACGGCACGACCACCGGAGGGCGCACGGGCACCGGCGCGGCCGCGGGCGCGGCCGGCACCGCCGCCGGGGGCGGGAGCACCGCCGGCGGCACCGGCACCCGGGCAGGACAGAGCGGCCCCCTCGACATGAGCAGGTGCGACAAGAACGGCCGCCAGATCGGCCCGACGTATTACATGCCGCTGTGCCAGCCGGTGTGGAAGGGCGGCGACAACGGCGGCGCCACCATGCAGGGCGTCAGCGCCACCGAGATCAAGTTCCTCCTCTACCAGCAACAGGGCGACGCCCAGGTCAACGCCATCCTCCAGACCCAGGGCCTGGCCGCGACCCAGCAGCAGAGCTGCCAGGCCAGGGACGCCTTCACCAAGGAGCTCAACAAGCGCTACGAGTTCTACGGCCGCAAGTTCACGCCCATCGACGGCATCGGCGCCAACAAGGGATCGGACTCCGCCGGCAACGACTGCGGCTACCCGTTCTTCCTCGGCCGGTGCCAGCTCACGCCGCCCGACCCGCCCTGCGCCCGCCAGGAAGCCGAGATCATCGCCACCCAGATCAAGCCGGCGATCGTCTACGGCGGCTCGGGCAACGCCTTCTACAACGAGCTGGCCAAGCGGGGCGTCCCGGTCATCGGCGGCAGCGAGTACCCGAACAACTACTACAGCGACTTCGACGGCCTCAGGTACGACGTCTTCATGGACGGCAGCCAGTCCATGGAGATGATGTCCGAGTACTACTGCAAGCGGCTCGCGGGCAAGCCGGTGAAGTGGGCCGGGCCCGACATCCTCCAGCGGGATGGGGCCGCCGCTCCGCCGCCGAAGCGCAAGGTCGGCATCCTCTACCCGAAGACCTACGGCGATCCGGTGTTCGAGCTCAGCGCCCAGATCTTCATCAAGAAGGCGTCGGCGTGCGGCGGCGAGACCGTGAACGCCTACCCGTACGAGTCCGACATCAACAAGGCGCAGCAACAGTCGACGACCACGGTGACGGCGTTGAAGGCCGACAAGATCACCACCGTCGTGTGCTTCTGCGACCCGATCGCACCGGCGTTCCTCACGGCCACGATGAACACCCAGGGCTACCACCCGGAGCAGCTCATGACCGGTACCGGGCTCATCGACTACGACGTCCTCGGCCGGCTCTACGACCCGACGGTGTGGAAGTACGCCTTCGGCTTGAGCCACCTCCAGGTGCCGCTGCCGTTCGCCCAGAGCGACGCCACCAAGGCGTGGCAGGACGCCGGGCTCGGCGGCCAACCCGACGCCACCGCCAACCTCCCGTGGGCCTACTTCTCGCTGCTCGGCAACATGCTGCAAAACGCCGGCCCCAACTTGAACCTCGACTCCATCAAGCAGGGGATGTTCAAGGCGCCGATGCGGGGTGGCTGGACCGAGACCAAAGGCGACCCGCACTACCCCGGGCTCAAGTTCAAGGCCGGCGACTTCACCGGCATCGACGACGCCCGCGAGGTCTACTGGTGCTCCAACCGGGTATCTGAGATCGACGGCAAGCCGGGTTCGTACGCCTTCGTCGACAACGGCCACCGGTACCTCCCTGGCGAGTGGCCGTCGAGCGAACCGAAGGTGTTCCCCGATGTCGCCTGCTGACCTGAAGGCCCGCCTGTCCCTCGACAACCCGGCCGTGGTCGCGGTCGGGCGGGCATGGCGCAACCCGAGGTTCGGGCCCGCCCTCCAGGGCCTGACCGGCGTGCTCGCGCTGATGGCCGTGCTCCACGTGGCCTTCCGCAACAACCCGCCCGTCTACGGCATCTACATCTTCGGCGCCATCGTCGGGATGCTCTACGCCATGGTCGCCTTCGGCCTGATCCTGGTCTACAAGGCGACCCGCATCATCAACTTCGCCCAGGCCCAGGTGGGCGCGGTGCCCGCGGTCTTGGCCGTGCTGCTTATCAAGATCCATCACTGGCCCTATCCGCTCGCCTTCGTGGTGTGCCTGGTGGTCGCCGCGCTCTGCGGCGCGCTGATCGAGATCGGGGTAGTGCGGCGGCTGTCGCGCGCGCCGAGGCTGATCCTCTCGGTCGGCACCATCGGCGTGGCCATCATCTTCGCCGCCATCCAGCTCCTGTTGCCCCGTGCCCTCGGCAGCAAGAAGGCGGTCGACCCGACGCCGCCGAAGAACCCGCTGTCGGGCATCGGCGCCAACCTCTACGGCACCCACTTCGACGCCAACGCCATCGTCATCATCCTGGCCGCGGCGGTGGTGATGGCCGCCCTCGGGCTGTTCTTCAAGTACACCGACGTGGGCCTGGCCGTGCGGGCGTCGTCGGAGAACCAGGACCGGGCCAACCTCCTCGGCATCCCGACCAAGCGGGTCAGCACCATCGTGTGGATGCTGGCGGCGGTGCTGTCGTCGTTGGGCGTCTTCCTGCGCATCCCGGTGATCGGCATCCCCGTGGGTGTCGACATCGGGCCGGCGGTGCTCGTCTACTCCTTGGCCGTCGCCGTGATCGCCAAGATGGAGCGCTTCGGCGTGGCCCTGGTGGCCGGGCTCTGCATCGGCATCCTCGAACAGACGATCTACGCCTTCAGCCGCGACCCGTCGGTGGCCAGCGCGGTGATGCTGCCGATCCTGCTCGGCGCCATGCTGACCCAACGGGGGAAGCTGTCGCGCGGCCAGGACTCGGGCGTCTCCACGTGGCAGCAGTCGTCGGAGTTCCGGCCGATCCCGCCCGAGCTGCGCCACGTCCCCGAGGTCGCGTGGGGCAAGGTCATCGGCGGCGCGCTGGTGCTCGGCGGGGCGTTGGCCCTGCCCTTCGTCGTCAGCCTGGGCCAGCAGATCCTCGCCTCGGTCGTGCTGATCTACGCCATGGCCGCGGTGTCCCTCGTCATCCTCACCGGGTGGGCCGGGCAGATCTCCCTCGGCCAGTGGGGCTTCGCCGGCATCGGCGCCCTCGTCACCGGCGGCCTGGCCGCCCACCACCACGCCGACTTCTTCGTCACCGTCGTGGCCGCCGGCCTGGTGGGCGCGGTGGCCGCGGTCGTCATCGGCCTGCCGGCGTTGCGCATCCAGGGGTTGTACCTGGCGGTCAGCACCCTCGCCTTCGCCATCGCCGTGCAGGTGTACCTGCTGTCGCCGACCTACCTGGGTTCGGTGCTGCCGTCGTTCAAGCAGCAGATCAGGCGGCCGGTGCTCTACGGCCGCTACAGCGTGGCCGAGCCCAAACCCTTCTACTACTTGACGTTGGTGTTCCTGCTGCTGTGCCTGGCCTCGGCCCGGAGCCTGCGCAAGAGCCGCGCCGGGCGGGTGATCATCGCCGCCCGCGACAACGAGAAGGGCGCGCAGAGCTACGGCGTCAGCATCGCCAGGGCCCGGCTCGCGGCCTTCGCCATCTCCGGCTTCTGGGCCGCGGTCGCGGGCTCGCTGTTCGCCTTCCACCAGGAGGCCATCGACGCCGCCTCGTTCAGCCCCGAGCGCAGCCTCGAGCTCTTGGTGATCGTCGTCATCGGCGGCCTGACCTCGCTGCCCGGCGCGCTGCTGGCCGCGAGCTGGTTCGGCTTCCTGCGTTACGGCCCGATACGCGGCGCCACCAGCCAGGCCCTCACCAGCGGCGTGGGCGTGCTGCTGCTGTTGATGTTCCTGCCCGGCGGCCTGGCCCAGGTGTACTACTCGGCCCGCGACGGCCTGCTCCGCTGGGTCGCCGAGCGCCGGCACATCCTCGTGCCCAGCCTCGTGGCCGACAGCCTCACCGAAGAGGGCAAGGAGATCGTGACGCCGCTGCCCGAGGAGGAGAGCGCCATCCTCCACGCCGAGGAGATCGTGGCCGAGACCGACCACTTCGAGGTGATCGACGCGTGAGCACCGAGCGCAAGGGGTTCCTCGACAAGCTCAAGGACTGGTCGGGCTACGACACCGGGGGCGAGGCCGCCTTCCCGCTGCTCGTCCTCACCCTCATCTTCTTCTTCGACGAGTTCGACACCGCGGCGTTCAACACGTTGGCCCCGAACATCAAGCACGCCTTCGACCTGACGACGCGGGGCTTCGGCAACATCGTCCTGATCAACTTCCTCATCGTCGTGCTGCTCGCCATCCCCGTCGGGTACTACGGCGACCGGCTGTCGCGCCGGGCCCTGGTGATCGGCGGGGCCGTGCTCGCCGGCCTGTTCTCCTTCGGCACCGGCGTGGTCACGACCGTCGGCCTGCTGACGCTGATGCGGGTCGGCAACGGCATCGGCCGGTTGGTCAACGACCCCATCCACACCTCGCTGCTGTCCGACTACTACCAACCCAACACCCGGCCCAAGACGTTCGCCTTCCACCGCAACGGCGAGCGCTACGGCGCCATCCTCGGGCCGATCTTCGCCGGCGTGCTCTCGAGCCTCGTCGGCTTCCGGGCCGTGTTCATGATCCTGATCGTCCCGATCTTCGTCGCCGCCTTCCTCGCGCTGCGGTTGAAGGACCCGAGGCGGGGCGGCACCGACGACGCCTCCGCCGCGGCCGAGGTCGAGAAGGAGGCGCCCGTCCCCTTCCGCCAGGCGAGCCGGATGCTGCTCACGGTCAAGACGCTGAAGCGCCAGTACGTGTCGTTCGTGTTCTTCGGCGCCGGGCTGGTGCCGCTGGCGATCTACCTGCCGCTGTACCTCGACGAGGTGTACCACCTCAACGACTTCCAGCGGGGCGTCGTCAACGCCACCAACGCCGCCTTCACCGCCGCCGGCATCCTGATCGCCGGCCGGCTCACGCAGCGCTGGCTCGGCCGCGGCCTCGGCTTCCCGTTGCAGCCCGCGGGCCTGGCCATCATCGCCGGCGGCCTCGGCCTCCTGCTGGTGGCGGCCTCGCCCTTCCTCGCGCTGGCGCTGGCGGTCGGCTTCGCCACCAGCTTCGCCTTCGGCTTCTACCTGCCGCCGTTCCTCACGGTCCAGGCCCTGGTCTCGCCCGCCCGGGTGCGGTCGTTCAGCTTCTCCTACGGCGCGCTGTTCCTCTTCGCCGGCGCCTTCGGCTTCCAGGTCTTCCTCGGCGGGTTGGCCGACTCCCAGGGCATCCGCTGGGCGGTGGGCGCGACCGCACCGTTCTTCGTCCTCGGCGGCCTCATCCTCCAGTCGGCCAAGCGCTACGTCACCGCCGACACCGAGAAGGCGTTCAAGGTGCTGGCGGCCACGGTGGAGATGCGCCACGAGCGGCTGTCGTCGGGCGAGCGGTCGTTGCTGCGGTGCGCCTCCGTCGACGTCGCCTACAGCGGGGTGCAGGTGTTGTTCGGCGTGGACTTCGAGGTCAAGGACGGCGAGATCGTCGCCCTGCTCGGCACCAACGGCGCCGGCAAGTCGACCCTGTTGAAGGCCATCTCCGGCCTGGTCGACCCCGTCGGCGGCGCGGTGTTCTTCGACGGCCAGGACGTGACCCACCTCGACGCCCGGGGCTCGACCCAGCTCGGCATCGTGCAGATGCCGGGCGGGCGCAGCGTCTTCCCGACGATGACGGTGAACGAGTGCCTGCGCCTCGCCGGCTGGCTCTACAAGCGGGACAAGGAGCACGTCGCCAGGGCCACCGAGCAGGTGCTCGAATACTTCCCGATCCTGCGGGCACGCGGCGACCAGATCGCCGGCAACCTCTCCGGCGGCGAGCAGCAGATGCTCGGGCTGGCCATGGCCTTCATCTCCAAGCCCCGGCTGCTGATGATCGACGAGCTCAGCCTCGGCCTGGCCCCCACCATCGTCGGCCAGCTCTGCGACATCGTGCGCCAGATCCACGCCCAGGGCACGACGATCATCCTCGTCGAGCAGTCGGTGAACGTGGCCCTCACCCTGGCCCAGCGGGCGGTGTTCATGGAGAAGGGCGAGGTGCGCTTCTCGGGGCCGACCGCCGACCTGTTGCACCGTGACGACATCCTGCGCTCGGTGTTCCTGGAGGGCGCGGCGGTGTCGACCAACGGGGCCGCGCCGAAGAAGGCGAAGGCCGCGGCGGTGCCGGCCAAGTCGTTCGAGGACGCCCGGGTGCTGCTCGAGCTGTCGAACGTGACCCGGCGCTTCGGCGGCATCACCGCGGTCGACGACGTGAGCCTGAGCCTGCACGAGGGCGAGGTCCTCGGCCTGATCGGGCCCAACGGCGCCGGTAAGACCACGCTGTTCGACATCGTCTCGGGCTTCGTGTCCACCGACTCCGGCAAGATCGTGTTCGAGGGCGCCGACGTCACCTCCACCGCGGCCGACCGGCGGGCCATGGCCGGGCTCGGCCGCTCGTTCCAGGACGCCCGCATCTTCCCGTCGCTGACCGTCGCCGAGAACATCGCCATGGGCCTCGAACGCCACCTCGAGGTGCGCGACCCGATCGCCGCCGCGCTGGCCCTGCCGGCGGTGGCCGAGGTCGAGGAGGAGGTGGCGTGGTCGGTACACGAGCTCATCGAGCTGCTCGGCCTCGACGCCTTCCGCAACAAGTTCGTGGGCGAGCTGTCGACCGGTTCGCGCCGCATCGTCGACCTGGCCATGGCCATCGCCCACCGGCCCTCGGTGCTGCTGCTCGACGAGCCTTCGTCGGGCATCGCCCAGCGCGAGACCGAGGCCCTCGGCCCGCTCCTCATGCGCATCAAGGACGAGGTCGGCTGCAGCCTGCTGGTGATCGAGCACGACATGCCGCTGATCACGGCGGTGAGCGACACCATGATCGCGTTGGAGCTCGGGGCCGTGATCGCCACCGGCTCGCCCCAGGAGGTCGTGAACCACCCCCGGGTCGTGGCCTCCTACCTCGGCACCGACGACAAGGCCATCAACCGCTCGGGCGCGCTCTCGCCCAACGGTTCCGCCCGCCGCCCGCGGCGCCGCCCGCCGGTGACCACCCCATGAGCCCCGTTCACAAACGCCGGGGGTTGGCCGCGCTCGGCCTCTCGACGTTGCTCGCCTTCGGCTTCGGGGTGCCGGCGGCGTCGGGCGCGTCGGCCATCGAGACGGGCGTGTGGTGGACGGTCCAGCAGGCCGGCAACCCGCTGCCGCTCCCGCCTTCCGTCCCCGACGGCGGGCTCTGGGTCGAGCAGGCGCCCGGCGGGAAGACGGCGGTGTCGGCGGTGCGGCTGCCCCTCGGCGACGGCGAGGTCCCGATCGAGCTCGCCCTCACGTTGCACCAGCCCATCGACCCGGCCGGCAGCACCGTCCAGGCCTGCGCCACCACGAGCTCGTGGAAGGCGGTGCAGGGCGGCGCCTTCGCCGACGCGCCCGTCGCGGACTGCCCCACCTTCGCCGCCCTCGGCCACATCGACGCCGACGGCAAGACGATGCGCTTCGACCTGGCCGGCTACGGGCCCGGGCAGGAGGCCAACCTGGTGATGATCCCGGCGTCGCCCCCGCTGCCGGTCGTGGGCGGGCTGCCGACCGACGGCGTGGCCCCCAACCCGGTGGCCACCACCTTCGACGTGACCTTCGAGAAGCCGACCCTCGACGCCCTCGTCACCGTCTTCGCCCCGCCGTCGTCGACCGACGGCTACGACGACGGGAGCGACGGCTCCGTCTACGGCGGCTCCTCGTTCTTCACGCCCCTCGACACGGGCAGCGACGGCACCGGGGCCGACGGCTACGACCCGTCGGCCTCGTCGGGCTACGCCCTGCCGTACGACTCCGGGCTCCCGGCGACCTACAGCCCCGGCACCGCCGGCTCGTCGACCGCGGCCACCGGCAATGGGGCCGGCGGGGCGTCGATCCCGAACAACGCCACCCTGGCGTCGGGCTCGACCACGGCCAAGGCGCTCAACGACACCGCCCGCTTCCTCGCCGGCTTGGCCTTCCTCGGGCTCTTCCTCTTCGGCGGCTCCAATGCCGGCACGTTCACCGGCCGGGGCCGCGTCTCGATCTACGGCTGGCCCCCGCCGCCCTCGGCCCCGGTCAAGCCGCGGCGCGAAGGCGACCCTCCCCCTTCACTGCGCTAGAACCCGCCGCCGGCGGTCAGCGGATCGCGGGGCTCGCTCACGACCTCCACGTCGGGCGGGAGGCCGGCCACCGTCACCTCGCCGTCCTCGCGGACGTCGACCGAGACACGCGAGCCGACCAGCGGGATGCCCTCGACGCGGAGGGACGCGATCTCCTTGGGCAACGCCGGCGAGAGCCACAGCTTGCCGTGCGGCACCCAAGGCTCGAGCCGCAACAGCGTGCGCAGGAACAGCAGCGCCGAGGCCGCCGACCACGCCTGGGGCGAGCACGACGTCGGGTAGGCGACGATCGTGGGGAACTCCGAGCGACCGAGTCCGCTGAACAACTCCGGCAACCGCCCGCCCTCGAACGCGCTGGCTTCGAGCATCGCGAGGATCACCCGCTGCGCCTCTTCCACGAAGCCGTACCGCATCAACCCGGCGGCGGCGATGGCGTTGTCGTGGGGCCACACCGAGCCGCAGTGGTAGCTGATCGGGTTGTAGCCGGCCATCGACTGGCCCAACGTGCGAATGCCCCAACCGCTGAAGAGGTCGTCGGACAACAGGTGGGCGGCGACGGAAGCGGCCTTGTCCTGGTCGACGATGCCGGTCCAGAGGCAGTGGCCCATGTTCGAGGCCAGCGCGTCCACCGGCCGCTTGTCGCGGTCGAGGGCCATGGCGAACCAACCCCGATCCTCGAGCCAGAAGTCGCGGTTGAACGCCTCCTTCAACGCCGACGCCTTGGCCCGGTACGACGCCGCGGTGGCGGTATCGCCCGACTCGTCGGCGAAGTGGGCCCTGGCCAGGTAGGCGCCGTAGACGTAACCCTGGACCTCGCACAGCGCGATGGGCGCCTTGGCGATGGTGCCGTCGGCGAAGCGCACGGCGTCGGCCGAGTCCTTCCATCCCTGGTTGATCAGGCCGCGGTCGGACGCCCGCTTGTACTCGACGTACCCGTCGCCGTCGCGATCGCCGTACTCGGCGATCCACGCCAACGCCCGGTCGGCGTGGGGCAGCAACTGGTCGACGACCTCGGGCGCCAACCCCCACCGCCGCAACTCGCCCAAGAGCATCACGAACAGCGGGGTGGCGTCGGCCGAGCCGTAGTACACGTGGCCGCCGCCGAGCGAGAGCGTCGAGGAATCGCCGAAGCGCATCTCGTGGAGGATGCGGCCGGGCTCCTCGTCGACGCGGGGGTCGACCTTGGTCCCTTGGAAGCGGGCCAGCGTCTGGAGCACGCCGAGGGCGAGGTCGGGGTCGACCAGCAACGCCATCCACCCGGTGAGCAACGAGTCGCGGCCGAACACCGTCATGAACCATGGCGCGCCCGCGGCCACGACGGTGCGCTCGGGGTAGTCGGGGTCGAAGATGCGCAGCGCGCCAAGGTCGTCGACGCTGCGCCGGGCCGCGGCCTCGAGCGAGTCGAGGTCGGTGCGCACCACCGGGGCCTGGTGGCGCCACTTCCGCAGCCGCTCGGCCGGTGCCGCCCGCTCGACCGGCTGGCCGCACACGTACCGCGGCCGCACCTCCTCGTCTTCGATGATCGGGGTCACCTGGAGGCACGACGTCCAGTCGCTGTGGGGCGGGACGATGACCTCGCACACGGCGGTGTCGGCGGTGACGTGTACGGACGTCTCGCAGAAGCTGAAGCGCACCCCCCGGCGCACGCTGCCCCGGCGGATGCGGCACACGAGATCGCCGCCCTCGACGACCTCGAACGACCGCTCGCCGTCGTCGACGACCCGACCCTCCTTGACCTCGAAGAGGTCGGCGAAGTCGGCGGCCAGGCGCCACTCCACCGAGCAGAAGGCGGCCTCGGCCCCGAAGTTGCGGATGGTGAGGTCCTCCCGCATCCCCCGGCCGACGTAGCGGTGGCGGAGGACGAGGAGGCTCGACTGGCGCTGGCTGCGGGCCACGAAGGCGGCGCTGAAGGGGTCGGGGGTGGCCGCGGCCAAGGCTTCGGGCTGGCGGCCGTTGACCCGCAACTCCAGCCTCGACACCAACCGCAGGTCACGGAAGAACAGGCCCTGGGGACTGCCAGGGCGGATGTCGCCGCTGGCGTCGCCGATGCAGAAGGCCGACCCCTCGACCAGGGTGATCGTCCCGCTCGGAGGCCCGAGGCCGACGCTCTCGCCTTCGAAGTTCCACGGGTTGGACACTGGCGCCCGAGGCTAGTCCCCGGCTATTTCCCCTACGGCGGTAGTGGAAATACAATGCGGACGTGGCCGAGCCGTTGTTCCAGATTCGCGACCTGCACGTCACCGTCGACGGCCAGGAGATCCTGAAGGGGGTCGACCTGACCGTCAACGAGGGCGAGATACACGCCCTCATGGGCCCGAACGGGTCTGGCAAGTCGACGCTGGCCAACACCCTGCTCGGCAACCCCGACTACGCCGTCACCGGCGGGGCCATCCTCTTCAAGGGCGACGACATCACCGCCTGGCCCACCGACGTGCGGGCCAAGTCGGGCCTCTTCCTCGCCTTCCAGTACCCCGAGGAGGTGCCGGGCGTCCCCGTGATCCAGTTCCTCCGCCAGGCCATGGGCGCCCACAAGGGCCTCGACGACATGAGCGTGCTCGAGACCCGCATGGCGATCATGGAGTGGATGAAGCGCCTGGAGATGGACCCGTCGTTCGGCGACCGCTACTTGAACGAGGGCTTCTCCGGTGGCGAGAAGAAGCGCAACGAGATCCTGCAGATGGCCATGCTCGAACCGGAGATGGCGATCCTCGACGAGACCGATTCCGGCCTCGACATCGACGCCCTGCGCATCGTGGCCAAGGGCGTCAACGAGGTGCGGGCGGCCCGGCCGTCGATGGGCGTGTTGTTGATCACCCACTACCAGCGCATCCTCCAGGTGCTGCGGCCCGACGTCGTGCACATCCTCATCGACGGGCGGGTCGTCGCCAGCGGCGGGGCCGAGTTGGCCGAGCGGTTGGAGAAGGAGGGGTACGAATCGTGGCGATGACCTCAACCTCCCTCGACGTCGACGCCATCAAGCGCGACTTCCCGATCCTCGACCAGAAGGTCAACGGCCACCGGGTCGTGTACCTCGACTCGGCGGCGTCGTCCCAGAAGCCGGTGTCGGTGCTGGCGGCCATGACCGACTACTACGAGACGACCCACGCCAACGTCCACCGCGGCGTGTACGCCATGGCCGAGGAAGCCACCGCCCGCTACGAGGGCAGCCGGTCGAAGGTGCGGGCCTTCATCAACGGCGGCCACGAGCGGGAGATCATCTACACCAAGAACGTCACCGAGGCCATCAACCTGGTGTCGAACGCGTGGGGCCGGGCCAACCTCCGTGAGGGCGACGCCATCCTCCTCACCGAGATCGAGCACCACGCCAACCTGGTGCCCTGGCTCATGCTGAAGGAGGCGCTCGGCATCGAGCTGCGGTTCCTGCCCCTGGGCGAGGACGGCCAGCTCGACCTGACCGACCTCGAACGGTTGGTCGACGGCGTCAAGCTGGTGGGCGTCACCGCCATGTCGAACGTGCTCGGCACGATCACGCCGGTCCGCCGCATCGCCGACGCCGCCCACGCCGCTGGCGCGCTGGTGCTGGTCGACGGGGCCCAGTTCGTTCCCCACCTGCCCACCGACGTGGTCGAGATGGGCGCCGACTTCTTCGCCTTCACCGGCCACAAGATGCTCGGGCCCACCGGCATCGGCGTGCTGTGGGGGCGCGAGGGGCTGCTCGAGGACATGCCGCCGTTCCTCGGCGGGGGCGACATGATCCGTGACGTCCGCCTCGACGGCTTCATCCCGAACGAGTTGCCGTGGAAGTTCGAGGCGGGCACCCCGCCCATCGCCGAGGCCATCGGGCTCGGGTTCGCCATCGACTACCTCAACGCGCTCGGGATGGACGCGGTGCGGCGCCACGAGGTCGAGGTCACGTCCTATGCGATGCGCACCCTCACCGAGCACCACGGCGACCTGCTCACGATCCACGGACCGACCGAGCCCGCGGCACGGGGCGGCGTGTTGTCGTTCGCCTTCGCCGGGCTCCATCCCCACGACATCTCCCAGGTCCTCGACTCCCACGGGGTGTGCGTGCGGGCCGGCCACCACTGCGCCAAGCCGCTCATGCGCCGCCTCGGCGTCGGGGCCACCGCCCGGGCCTCGTTCTACATCTACAACGACAACGCCGACGTCGACGCGCTCAGCTCTGCGCTCGATGACGCCGCCGACTTCTTCGGTTAGGAGAGACTGACACCGTGCCCGGTCTTGAAGACCTGTATCGCGAGATCATCCTCGACCACTACCGGTCGCCCCGGAACCGGGGTGAGCTGGAGACGCCGCCGGCCGTCAAGGCCGAGGGGTTCAACCCGTTGTGCGGCGACGAGATCGTCGTCTACCTCGACGTGGCCGACGGGCGGGTGGCCGACGTCAAGATCGGCGGCCAGGGCTGCTCGATCAGCCAGTCGTCGGCGTCGATGATGTCGGCCGCGATCAAGGGGAAGTCGATCGAGGAGGCCAGGGCGTTGATCCGGGCGTTCAAGGCGATGATGTCGATCCACGAGCGGTCGCTCGACGGCGACGGCTCGGGCGGCGAGGCCGTGCTCCCCGATCCCGACGTCAAGCTCGGCGACCTCGAGGCGTTGCAGGGCGTGGTCAAGTTCCCCGTCCGCATCAAGTGCGCCACGTTGTCCTGGAACACATTGGCTCAAGGGCTCGACGAGGCTTCGTCCTAGCTAGAGTCGCCGTCTATGAGAGTGGTCGTCGACTTCGACGTGTGTCAGAGCAACGCCGTGTGCGAGGGCCTGGCGCCCGAGGTGTTCGAGGTGCGGGACGACGGGTACCTGTACGTGTTGCAGGAGAACCCCGACGAGTCGTTGCGCTCGAAGGTCGAGGGCGCGGCCCGGTCGTGCCCGACCCAGGCCATCACCATCGAGGACTGAGCCTCCATCGACCGCATCGTCGTCGTCGGTGCCTCGCTCGCGGGCGTGCGGGCGGCCGAGGCGCTCCGCCGTGAGGGGCTCGCCGGCTCGCTGACGTTGGTCGGCGCCGAGACCCACTGGCCCCCGTTCGACCGCCCGCCCCTGTCGAAGCAGGTCCTGTCCGGCGCCTGGCCCGAGGACAAGGCCCGCCTGCGCGTCGCCGAAGACCTCGCCGCCGTCTTGCTCTTGGGCGTCCGGGCTGTAGCCCTGGATACGACCGCCAAGGTCGTCGTCCTCGACGACGACCAGGCCCTCCCCTACGACGGCCTCGTCATCGCCACCGGCGCCACCCCCCGCTCCCTCCCCGGCGCCGTCACCCTCCGATCGATCGACGACTCCCGCCACCTCACTTCCGTTTTGACAGCCGGGTGCCGCCCAAGTTGGGGGGGACCCGGGGTCCAAACCCGGGTGGGGGTGGTCGGGGCCGGGGTCCTCGGGGGGGCGGTGGGGGCCCCGGCCCGGGGGGTGGGGGG
>JAXDPV010000047.1:0-18558 GCA_034668185.1 Actinomycetota bacterium | reverse complement strand
CGACCTGATCCATCGCCTCGTCGCCGCCGGCTACCGCCGCGAGTACCAGGTGGAGGCCCGGGGCGAGGTGGCCGTCCGCGGCTCGATCGTCGACGTGTACCCCTCCACCGCCGACGCGCCCGTCCGCATCGACCTGTGGGGCGACGAGGTCGACCGCCTCACCGAGTTCGCCGTCGCCGACCAACGGGCGACGATCGACGTCGAGTGCGCCGAGATCTTCGGCTGCCGGGAGCTCCTGCCCACCGACGAAGTCAGGCAACGGGCCAACGAGCTGATCGCCGCCGAACCGTGGGGCCGCGAGCAGTGGGAGCGACTCGCCGAAGGCCAGACCTTCGACGGCATGGAGTCGTGGCTCCCGTGGCTGACCCTCGGCGAGCACGTGATCCTCGACCTCGTCGGCCCCGAGGCCCAGGTCGTGCTGTTCGAGCCGAGGAGGATGCGCGACCGGGCCGCCGAGCTCCTCGACGAAGAGAAGTCCCTCGCCGACGCCCTGGCCACCACGTGGGGCGCCGACACCGGGAGCAAGGAGTTCCCGCGCCTCCACCTCCCCTTCGACCGCCTCCTCGCCCACACCAACGCCCCGGCCTGGACGATGGCCAACGCGCCCGAGACCCCCGACACCACGGCGATCCACGCCACCGGCTGGGACCCGGTCGTGGGCGACGGCACCAGGCTCACCAAACAGTTGAGCGAGCTCAGCAAAGACGGCTACCGGGTGATCGTGTGCGCCGAGGGCAAGGGCACCGGCGCGAGGGTCACCGCCAGCCTCAACGAAGCCGGCCTCACCGTCCCCTTCGACGAGAACAACACCACCGACGTCACCAAGCCGGGCATCCGGGTCGTGGTGCAACCGCTCGAGCGGGGCTTCGTCCTGCCGAGCATCAAGCTCGCCGTCCTCGCCGAGAGCGACGTCACCGGAAGGCGGCGGGCCCACCGGCGGGCGCGCCCCCGGCGGGCCAGCGAGGGATTCTTCGACGACCTCAAGCCGGGCGACTACGTCGTCCACTACCAGCACGGCGTGGCCAAGTACGGCGGCATGGTGAAGCGGGCCATCGGTGGCACCGAGCGCGACTACCTCCTCCTCGAGTACCGGGGCGGCGACAAGCTCTACGTCCCCTCCGACCAGATCGACGCCGTCCGCCATTACACCGGCGGCGAGAACCCGAGCCTCAACAAGCTCGGCGGCGGCGAGTGGCAGAAGACGAAGGCCCGGGTCCGCAGCGAGGTCAGGCGCATCGCCCAAGAGCTCGTCGTCCTCTACAGGAGAAGGGTCACGAGCGTCGGCCACGCCTTCCCGCCCGACACGCCGTGGCAGCGCGAGATGGAGGAGGCGTTCCCTTACCAGGAGACGCCCGACCAACTCAAGGCCATCGCCGAGGTCAAGGAGGACATGGAGGGCGAGTCGCCCATGGACCGGCTCGTCTGCGGCGACGTCGGCTTCGGCAAGACCGAGGTCGCGCTCCGGGCCGTGTTCAAAGCGGTGCAGGACGGTAAGCAGGCCGCCATCCTCGTGCCCACCACCCTCCTCGCCAGCCAGCACTTCCAGACGTTCTCGGACCGCTTCGCCGGCTACCCGATCCGGGTCGAGATGCTGAGCCGGTTCCTCACCAACGCCCAGGCCAAGAAGGTGGTCGAGGGCATCAAGACGGGGGCTGTTGACGTCGTCGTCGGCACCCACCGCCTCCTCGGTGGCGACCTCCACTTCAAGGACCTCGGCCTGCTCGTGGTCGACGAGGAGCAGCGCTTCGGCGTCACCCACAAAGAGTCGATCAAGCAGATCAAGACCAACGTCGACGTGCTCACCCTCAGCGCCACGCCCATCCCCCGAACCCTCGAGATGAGCCTCACCGGCATCCGCGACCTGACGCTGCTCAACACGCCGCCGGCCGAGCGCCAACCGATCCTCACCTACGTCGGCGAGTACGACGAGCGGGCCGTGGGCGAAGCCATCAGGCGCGAGCTGCTCAGGGAAGGCCAGGTCTTCTTCGTACACAACCGCGTGCGCGACATCGAGCAGGTGAGCTTCCGCCTCAAGGGGCTGGTCCCCGAAGCCCGCATCGCCGTGGCCCACGGGCAGATGGACGAAGGCAGCCTGGAGAAGATCGTCTACGACTTCTGGGAAGGCGAGTACGACGTGCTCGTCTGCACCACCATCATCGAGTCGGGCATCGACATGCCGACGGTCAACACCCTTGTCGTCGACCGCGCCGACCTCATGGGCCTCGGCCAGCTCCACCAGTTGCGGGGGAGGGTCGGCCGCGCCGGCCAGCGGGCCTATGCGTACCTCTTCTTCCCGCCGGAACGGTCGCTCACCGAGGAGGCCTACGAGCGGCTGAAGACCATCGGCGAGCACACCGAGCTGGGCTCGGGCTTCAAGATCGCCATGCGCGACCTCGAGATCAGGGGCGCCGGCAACCTCCTCGGCGAGACCCAGAGCGGCCACATCGCCGCCGTCGGCTACGACCTCTACGTCCAGATGGTGAGCGAGGCCGTGGCCGAGCTGAAGGGCGAGGCGCCGCGGGAGCCGGCCGAAATCAAGCTCGACCTGCCGGTACACGCCAACCTCCCCGCCGACTACGTGGCCAAGGAGGAGCTGCGCCTCGAGGCCTACCGCCGCCTGGCCGCGGTCACGACCCACGGGGAGGTCGACGACATCGAGGCCGAGTGGCTCGACCGCTACGGGCCGGTGCCGGTGCCGGCCGCCGCCCTCCTCGAGGTCGCCCGCCTCCGGGCCGAGTGCGCCCGCACCGGCGTGCGGGAGGTGGCCGTGGCCAGGGACGTGGCCCGCATCTCGCCCCTCGAACTGCGGGCCAGCCAGACCATCCGCATCCAGCGCCTCTACCCCAAGGCCGTCTACAAGGAAGACCTCGGCCAGGTGGTGCTGCCCCTTCCCCGGGGCGCCCCGCCGGCCGAGCACGTGCGCTCGTTCCTCTCCACGGTCGTGCCCAGCGAGGCCGCGCCAGTAGCATCGTGAGCCGGATGAAACGCCCTTCTCTCCTTCTCGTCCTGTTCGCGCTCGTCCCGGTGTTGGCCGGGGCCGCGTGCGGGAGCTCGGTCAGGCCCAACGCCGCCACCGTCGACGGCAACGCCATCACCCAGACGATGCTCGACGACGAGCTCGAAGCCATCCAGGCCAACAAGGAGTACGTGGCCGGGATCAGCTCGGGCGGCTCAAAGGTGGAGGGCGAGGGCGCCGGCACCCTCAGCACCGTGTTCGTCGGCCGGGTCCTGACCCGCCAGATCTTCCTCCAGCTCGTCCACGCCGAGTTCGAGCGCAAGAAGCTCAAGCTCACGCCGGCCGACCTCACCAAGGCCCGCCCGACCATCGCCCAGGACGTCGGCGGCGAGAACATCCTCAAGAAGTTCCCGAAGGCGTACCAGGACACGCTGGCCCGCAGGAACGCCGAGGTGGCCAAGCTCCAGGAGTCGTTGAGCGCGATCGTCATCGACGACGCCGCCATCAAGAAGTACTACGACGAGAACCCCGACCAGTTCCGCGAGACGTGCGTGAGCCACATCCTGATCTCGGTGGCGTCGCCCGACGGCCAGATCGACAAGGCGGCGGCCGCGGCGCAGTCCGACAAGCTCCAGGCCGACGCCATCGCGGTGAAGAAGCAACTCGACGCCGGGGCCGACTTCGCGGCCATGGCCAAGCAGTATTCGGCCGACGCGTCCAACAAGGACACCGGTGGCAACCTCGACTGCGGCCCGCCCGGCCGCTTCGTTCCCGAGTTCGAGACGGCCATGGACGCGCTGCCCGACAACACCGTGAGCGCCCCGGTGAAGACCGACTTCGGCTGGCACCTGATCAAGGTGACCGAGCGCAAGCTGCAGCCGCTGGCCGACGCCACCCCCCAGATCCAGCAGTCGCTTCAGGGCGACGCCCAGGCGCCTTTCAGCGAGTTCCTGCGGGCCGCGCTGGCCAAGGCCAAGATCACGGTGAACCCCCGCTACGGCACCTTCAGCAAGGACCCGCAGCAGCCGGGGATCATCCCGCCGAACGCGCCGACCACGACCGAGCCCGCCGGTTCTGGCTCGGGCTCGTCGACCACCCAACCGGGCGTCTCCATCCCGTGACGCCGTGACGCCGGGGCGGGTGGTGGTGGTCGGCCTCGGCCCCGCCGGGCCCGACCTCCTGACCGCCGCCGCACTCTCCGAGATCGAGCGGGTCGCGGTGCGGTTCGTGCGCACGAACCGGCATCCTTCGGCGTCGGTCGTCGATGGCGAGTCGTTCGACCCGGTGTACGAGTCGGCTGACGACATGGAGTCGGTGTACCGCTCGATCGTCGGCGCGTTGGTGGCCGCGGCCATCGAGCACGGCGAGGTCTTGTATGCCGTGCCGGGCTCGCCGGCGGTGGCCGAGCGGACGGTCGAGCTGTTGCTGGCCTCGCCCGCGGTCGAAGTTTCGGTGGTGCCGGCGCTGTCGTTCCTCGACCTGGCGTGGGTGCGGCTCGGCGTCGACCCGGTGGCGTTGGGCGTGCGGGTGGTCGACGGCCACCGCTTCGCCGAGGAGGCCGCGGGGGAGCGGGGCCCGTTGCTGGTCGCGCAATGCGACTCGTCGTTGGTGCTGTCGTCGGTGAAGCTCGCCTTCGACGACGACCCGCCGACGTCGGTCGTGGTGTTGCAGCGATTGGGTCTGGCCGACGAGGTCATCAGCACGATCGCGTGGGAAGACCTCGACCGTGTGGTGGCGCCCGACCACCTGACCTCGCTCTGGATACCGTCGTTGTCGTCGCCGGTGGCGTCGGAGCTGGTGGCGTTCGCCGCGGTCGTGCGCCGGCTGCGGGAGGAGTGCCCGTGGGATCGGGAGCAGACCCACGCCTCGTTGACGCGCTACGTCATCGAGGAGGCCTACGAGGTGGTCGACGCCATCGAGGGCGGCTCCGTCGACCATCTGGAGGAGGAGCTCGGCGACCTCCTGCTCCAGGTGTTCCTGCACTCGGCCATCGCCGAGCAGGCCGGCGACTTCACGTTGGCCGACGTGGCCAGGGGCGTCACCGAGAAGATGGTGCGCCGCCATCCTCACGTGTTCGGCGACGTGTCGGTGGACGGCCCCGACGACGTGCGCCGCAACTGGGAGGCGATCAAGGCCGAGGAGAAGGCCGGGTCTGCGGGCTCGGTGCTCGACGGCGTGGCCGGGTCGTTGCCGGCGCTGACCTACGCGGCCAAGCTCTCGAAGCGGGCGGCCTCGGTCGGCTTCGACTGGTCGGCCTTGCCCGACGTCTACGACAAGGTCGACGAAGAGCTGGCCGAGCTCAAGGCCGAGCCCTCGGCCGACGAGCTCGGCGACGTCCTCTTCACCGTCGTCAACGTGGCCCGCCACCTCGGCCTCGACCCCGAGGCCTCGCTGCGGGGCGCGACCAACAAGTTCCGCCGCCGGTTCTCGTTGGTGGAAGCCGCGGCCGCCGAACGGGGCATCGACCTGGCCTCGGCCGGGCCCGACGTCCTCGACTCCCTGTGGGAGGCGGCCAAGGCTCGGTAGTGTGGCGCCTGCCATGGACGACCGCGACCTCGCCAAGTATTACGCCGCCGGCCGGGTCGGCATCGGCCTGCTGATGCTGCTGGTACCGGGACGGATGCTGTCGGGGATGGTGGGCCGCGACGCCGCCCGCACGCCCGCGGTCAAGCTCCTCGGCCGGCTGCTCGGGGTGCGCGACGCCATCATCGGTGCCGGCAGCCTGGCCGTCTTGAACCGGGGCGCCGAAGGCTACGCGGCCGAGGTGCGGCCGTGGATGTCGTACGGGGCCGTGGCCGACGCCGGCGACGCCTTGTTCATGCTGTTCGCCTACCGTCACCTGCCCAAGCGCAAGCGCTTCGGCGTGCTGTTGCTGGCCCTCAGCGGCGCCGGCACCGGCGGGTACCTCGTCACCAAGTTCGACTAACGCGCGAGCCGGGCGGCAGAGGCAGTACCGTTTCAACACCAGCAACAGGAGTCACAAGCGCGTGTCCGAAATCGAGCACATCATCGGCCGGGAGGTCTTGGACTCCCGTGGCAACCCGACCGTCGAGGTCGAGGTCTTCCTCTCCTCGGGGGCCAAGGGGCGGGCCATCGTCCCGTCGGGCGCGTCGACCGGGCAGTTCGAGGCGGTCGAGCTGCGCGACGGCGACGCCGATCGCTACGGCGGCAAGGGGGTGCTCGACGCCGTCGAGCACGTGAACGGCGAGCTCCTCGACACCGTCCTCGGGTTGGAGGCCCTCGACCAGCGCCTCGTCGACCTCGAGATGATCGGGGCCGACGGCACCGACAACAAGGCCCGCCTCGGGGCCAACGCCATCCTCGGGGTGTCGCTGGCGGTGGCCAAGGCCGCGGCCGACGAGCTCGAGATGCCGCTCTACCGGTACGTCGGCGGGGCCAACGCCCACGTGCTGCCGGTGCCCATGCTCAACGTCGTCAACGGCGGCGTCCACGCCGACAACAACGTGGACTTCCAGGAGTTCATGCTCATGCCCGTGGGCGCGGCCTCCTTCGCCGAGGCCCTGCAGTGGGGCGCGGAGACCTACCACGTGTTGAAGAAGGTGCTCCACGACCGGGGGCTCTCGACCGCCGTGGGCGACGAGGGCGGCTTCGCCCCCAACCTGTCGTCGAACGAGGACGCGGTGCGGGTGCTGGTCGAGGCCATCGAGAAGGCCGGGCGGGTGCCCGGCGACGAGATCGCCATCGCGCTCGACCCGGCGGTGAGCGAGATCTATTCGGAAGGCCGCTACTCGCTGGCCGGCGAGGGACGTGTCCTCAGCGCCGACGAGCTGGCTGCCTACTGGGTCGACCTGTGCGCTCGCTATCCGATCGTGTCGATCGAGGACGGCATGGCCGAGGAGGACTGGGACGGCTGGGCGTCGTTGACGTCGGCGCTCGGCGACCGGGTGCAGCTCGTGGGCGACGACCTCTTCGTCACCAACGTCGACCGCTTGCAGCGGGGCATCGACGCCGGTGTGGCCAATGCGATCCTCGTCAAGGTCAACCAGATCGGGACGCTGACCGAGTCGTTGGACGCGGTCGCGCTCGCCACCCGCTCGTCGTACGCCAGCGTCATGTCGCACCGCTCGGGCGAGACCGAGGACACGACCATCGCCGATCTGGCCGTGGCCACCAACTGCGGCCAGATCAAGACGGGCGCGCCCGCCCGCTCCGACCGGGTGGCCAAGTACAACCAACTGCTGCGCATCGAGCACGACCTCGGCGAGTCGGCCGAGTTCTGGGGGCTGCGGGCGTTGGCCCCGTTCGGGCGGCGCCGCGGGTGAGCTTCCGCCGTTTCCTCGTGGCGTTGGTCGGCTCGGCGCTGGTCGTTGTCCTGGTCGTGGCCGTGTTCCCGACCCGCACCTACCTCGACCAGCGCGACGAGATCGCCTCCGAGCAGGCCCGGGTCCGCATCCTCCGCCAGGAGAACGAGAAGCTGGCGTCCCGGGTCGGGCAGCTCCACACCGACGCCGAGGTCGAGCGCCTGGCCCGCGAGCAGTACAACCTCGTCCGCCCGGGCGAGCAGGCCTTCGCCATCCTCCCCGGCCCCGCCGACCCCGAGCCCTCGGTCGTCCCCACCGAACCACCCCCGCCCCCGCCCCGCTCGTGGTGGGCCAAGGCCAAGGACGCCGTCTCCTTCTGGAACTGATCGTTTTGACAGCCCGATCCCGCCAAAGTTGGCGGGATCGGGCTGTCAAAACGGCGAAGAAGGGGGGCCGGCGGCGATGCGGGTGGTGACGACGGCGAGAGGGTCTTGGCCTTCGGGGACCATCCAGCGGCTTTCGAGCCACCAGGTGGCGCCGGCGCCGGCGAGGGCCGCGACCCGTGCGAGCGCAGCTTCGTCGTCGGGCGAGGTCTCGCCTTCCATGACGACGTCGAAGCCGGGGCGGCGGCCGCCGTTGGCGTCGAGCCACTCGACCATGGCCCGGAGGTCGTCGGCCTCGGCCATGCGGTAGCCGCCGGTGTCGGGGAGCACGATCGGGAGGAGGCCGTCGCACGCCACCACCCGGGCCATCGACTTCTCGCGGGGCCACGCGCCCACCACCCAGATCGGCACCCGGGGCTTCTGCACGGGGACGAAGTCGGTGGCCAGCGCGGGCCGGCCGGAGACGTCGAGCCGGTGGCGCGTACCCTCGTAGGAGAGGCGGCCCGACCACAGCGCGTCGAGCATGGCGATGCCGTCGTCGAGGAGCGCGGCCCGCTCGCGACGGTCGAGGACTTCGGCCCCGCCGTAGTCGCCCAAGGTGACGTCGGGTGCGCCCATGCCGATGGCCAGGATCACCCGCCCGTCGCTGAGCTGGTCGAGGGTGGTGATCTGGCTGGCCAGCTTCCACGGGCGGCGCCACGCCAGCGGGGTGAGCATGGTGCCGATGCGCAAGGTCGAGGTGGCCTCGGCCATGGCCGTGAGCAACGTCCACGCGTCGGGCCCGTAGTTGAGCTCGGGGACGAACACGCCGTCCCAACCCGCAGCCTCGGCCGCCACCGCCGCTTCCACCTGCTGGCGGGGCGCCCCGCCGGGCAACACGAAGCCGTAGCGCATCGGGCCAGCATTGCAGCACCTACGCTGCCGGGCTATGTCCATTCTCGGCAACCGGGTGGTGCGCAAGGAGGACCCGAAGTTCCTCACCGTCGGCGGCTCCTACGTCGACGACCTGCGCCTCGATGGCGCCCTCCACGTCACCTACGTGCGCTCGACGATGGCGTCGGCGGCCATCACCGGGATCGACGTGTCCGAGGCCCAAGCCGCGCCCGGCGTGGTGGCGGTGTTCACCGGCGCCGACGTGACCCTCGACCCCATGGCCCCGGGCATCGGCTTCCTCAACCAGCAGATGGTGCGCCAGTGGTTGGCCACCGACCGGGTGCGTTACGTGGGCGAGCCGGTCGCGGCCATCGTCACCGAGACCCGCTACCAGGGCGCCGACGCCGGCGAGATGGTGTTCGTCGACTACGACCCGCTGCCGGTCGTGGTCGAGCCCGAGGCCGCGGCCGCGGGCGAGCACCTGCTCTTCCCCGAGGCCGGCTCCAACACCGCCTTCGAACTCGCCTTCGGCCGCAGCGACAACCTCTTCGACGAGTGCGAAGTGGTCGTGCGCAAGCGCATCGTCAACCAGCGGGTCGCGCCCTGCCCCCTCGAGGTCCGGGCGGCGGCGGTGCAGTGGGGCGACGACGGCCGCCTCACCGTGTGGGCCTCGACCCAACACGCCCACGGCGTCAAGGACGAGTTCGCCCGCCGGCTGAAGATCGAGCCCGACGACATCCGGGTCATCGCCCCCGACGTGGGCGGCGGCTTCGGCGCCAAGATCGGCTGCTACCCCGAGGAAGTCCTCCTCGGTTGGCTGTCGAAGCAGGTCGGCCGGCCGCTGCGGTGGGTCGAGACCCGCACCGAGAGCATGATGAACCTGGGCCACGGCCGGGGCCAGGTGCAGCTTGTCGAGATCGGCGGCAACCGCGACGGCAAGGTCACGGCCTACCGCCTCACCGTGTTGCAGGACGCCGGCGCCTACCCCAACTCCGGGGCCGTGCTTCCCTTCATGACCCGCACCATGCTCACCGGCGTGTACGACATTCCGAAGGCCGAGTTCAACTCGCGCTCGGTCGTCACCAACACCACCGCCACCGTCGCTTACCGGGGCGCGGGCCGGCCCGAGGCCACCGCCGCCATCGAGCGGGGCATCGACCTCTTCGCGGCCGAGATTGGCAAGGACCCGGCCGAGGTGCGCGGCCTCAACCTCGTCACCAAAGATCGCTTCCCGTTCACCACGCCCACGGGCACGACCTACGACATCGGCGACTACGAAGGCGCCCTCGAACTGCTGACCGAGGCCGTCGGCTACGACGAGCTGCGGGCCGAGCAGGCCAAGCGCCGGGCGGCCGGTGACCGCAAGCAGATCGGCATCGGAATCTCGGTCTACGTCGAGATCACCGCCGGGCCCGGGATGCCCAAGGAGTACGGCTCGGTCGAGGTGCAGCCCGACGGCAAGGTCGTCGTCAAGAGCGGTTCGTCGTCGCATGGCCAAGGCCACCACACCGCCTTCTCGATGTTGGTGGCCGACCGCCTCGGCGTCGACCTCGACGACATCACCGTGCTCCAGGGCGACACCGACACCATCCCCCGGGGCGAGGGGACGATGGGTTCGAGGTCGCTCCAAGCCGGCGGCGTGGCCGTGGCCAGGGCCGCCGACCAAGTGGTCGAGCGGGCCCGCTCGATTGCCGCCGACCTGTTGGAGGCCAACGTCGACGACGTCGTGCTCGACACCACGTCGGCCTCGTTCCACGTCACCGGTACGCCGGCGGTGTCGAAATCGTGGGCCGACGTCGTGGGCGCGTCCGACGGCGGGCTGCTGGGCGCCGAGGTCGACTACCAGGGCGCGGGCCCGACGTTCCCGTTCGGCGCCCATTGCGTGGTCGTCGAGCTCGACGCCGACACCGGCAAGGTCACCATCGAACGCATCGTCGCCGTCGACGACGCCGGCCGCATCCTCAACCCGCTGCTGGCCGACGGCCAGGTCCATGGCGGCCTGGCCCAGGGCGTGGCCCAGGCGCTGCTCGAGGAGGTGCGCTACGACGAGGACGGCAACCCGATCACGTCGAACCTGGCCGACTACGCCTTCATCTCCTCGGCCGAGCTGCCCAGCTTCGAACGCATCTCGATGGAGACCCCGACCCCGCTCAACGAGCTCGGGGCCAAGGGCATCGGCGAGTCCGGGACAATCGGCTCGACCCCTGCGGTGCACAACGCCGTGTGCGACGCCCTGCTCGCCTTCGGCGTCCGCCACGTCGACATGCCGTGTACGCCCGAGAAGGTGTGGCGCGCCGCCAACGGCCTGGCCCCGCCCGAGCGGGAGTTCTACATCGCCGGCCCGGCGTCCGGCACCGGCTCCGTCCCGACGCCGCCCGACGGCGACCTCGACGTCCCGGCCTTGTGAGGGATCGGGCATGATGACCACGACGACCACGATGGAGGTGCGGTGAACGTCTCGATGACGGTGAACGGCGAGGTGCGGGAGCACGACGTCGAGCCGCGCACGTTGCTCGTCCACTACTTGCGGGAGGCGGTCGGCCTCACCGGCACCAACGTCGGCTGCGACACGTCGTCGTGCGGCGCCTGCACCGTGCTGGTCGACGGCGAGTCGATCAAGTCCTGCACGGTCTTCGCGGTTCAGGCCGACGGCGCCGACGTCACGACCATCGAGGGCCTGGCCGACCCGGCCACCGGCACCATGCACCCGATGCAGCAGGCCTTCCACGAGAACCACGGCCTCCAGTGCGGCTACTGCACCCCCGGCATGGTGATGGCCGCGGTGTCGCTGCTCGAGGAGAACCCGTCGCCCACCGAGCGGGAGGTGCGTGAAGGCTTGGAAGGCAACCTCTGCCGCTGCACCGGCTACCACAACATCGTCAAGGCCGTCCTGGCCGCGGCGAAGTCATGATCCCGGCCGCCTTCGACTACAAGCGGGCCGCCAACGCCGAGGAAGCCATCGCCCTGCTGGGCGAGCACGGCGACGAGGCCAAGCTCCTGGCCGGCGGCCACAGCCTGATCCCGCTGATGAAGCTGCGCCTGGCCACGCCGTCGGTGCTGGTCGACGTGGGCCGGCTCACCGAGCTGTCGTACATCCGTGACGCCGGCGACCACGTGGCCATCGGCGCGCTGACGAGGCACCGCGACCTCGAGACCTCCGACGTGCTGAAGGCCGAGGCGCCCCTCCTCGCCCACGCGGCGTCGTTCGTCGGCGACCCCCAGGTCAGGCACCGCGGCACCCTCGGCGGCACCCTCGCCCACGGCGACCCCGCCTCCGACCTGCCCGCGGTCGTGCTCGCCCTCGACGGCACCCTCGTGGCCCAGGGCCCGGGCGGCAAGCAGCGGGAGATCGCGGCCACCGACTTCTTCGAGGGCTTCCTCGAAACCGCGCTGCAACCCGACGAGCTCCTCACCGAGATCCGCATCCCCAAGGGCACGGCCGGCGGCTGGTCGTTCCAGAAGTTCAACCGCCGGGCCCAGGACTGGGCCATCGTCGGGGTGGCCGCCACCAAGACGAACGTGGCCCTGGTCAACATGGGCTCGGTGCCCGTGCGGGCGGCTGCGGTCGAACAGGCCATCGCCCAGGGCGCGTCGGCCAAGGACGCCGCCGCCCACGCCGCCGACGACCTCGACCCGCCCGGCGACCTCAACGCCACCCCCGAGTACCGCCGCCACCTGGCCACCGTCCTCGTGCGCCGCGCCCTCGAAGAGGCCGGACGCGCTTAGCCGTCGCGGTTTCCTGGTCGGCGGCGCGGCGGTCGTCGCCAGCGCGCTCGCCGGCGGGGCGACCACACGCCAGGGCCGCCGGGTCCTGCACACCGCCGGGCTCCTCGAAGGTGACGACCACTCGCCACCCGCAGGCCACCGCGTCCAAGCGACCTATCGCACACTGGTGTCACGCCACGCCGGCAGAGATGTGCGATACGGCATCGCCGTGCCGCCCGGAGCCAACGGCGCACCCACGCCGGTCGTCTACTGCCTCCACGGGCGCGGCGGCGACGAGCGCTTCGCCACCGAGACCATCCGCCTCCAGGACTTCCTCGCCGCCGCCAACGTGAACATCGCGGTCGCCTCGGTTGACGGCGGCCCGTCGTCGTACTGGCACCGGCGCAAGGACGGCACCGACGCCCTGGCCATGGTGCTCGACGAGATGGTGCCGTTGGTCGACGGCCGATACGGCAACGGCAAGCGGGCCATCCTCGGTTGGTCGATGGGCGGCTACGGCGCCCTGCTCGCGGCCGAGCGATTCGACGCCGGATTCCACGCCGTCGTGGCCACAAGCCCGGCGCTGTGGCCGAGGTTCGAGGACAGCGCGCCCGGCGCCTTCGACAGCGCCGGCGACTTCGCGGCCAACGACGTGTTCGCCGACCTCGGCCGGTTGAACCGGGGCAACGTCCGCATCGACTGCGGCGCCGACGACCCCTTCGTCCAGAGGGTGCGCACACTGAGGGCCCGCCTCGGCGAACCCAGCGGCGCCATCACCGCCGGCTTCCACGACGAGCGCTACTGGCGCAAGGCCGCCGCCGCCCAGGTCGGGTTCCTAGCGTCCCACCTGACCTAGCCTGCCAAGCGTGCAGCCGCAGTCGGTCGACGAGGTCAGGGCCAAGCTGGCCGAGCACGGCTACCTCGCCGACGAGGGCCTGGCCACGGCCGTCTTCCTCGCCCTCACCCTGCAACGGCCGCTGCTCCTCGAAGGCGAGGCCGGCGTGGGCAAGACCGAGGTGGCCAAGGTCCTGTCGAGGTGGACGGGCGGCGAGCTCCTCAGGCTCCAGTGCTACGAGGGCATCGACCTGGCCCAGGCGGCCTACGAATGGGACTACTCCCGCCAGCTCCTCCACCTGCGGGCCGTCGAGGCCGCCGGCGCCGACGTGAAAGCGGCCGAGGACGAGCTCTACTCCGAGCGCTTCCTCGTCAGGCGGCCGCTGCTGAAGGCAATCGACCACCAGGGCGACGGGCCGCCGCCGGTGCTGTTGATCGACGAGGTCGACCGGGCCGACGACGAGTTCGAGGCCTTCCTCCTCGAGATCCTCTCCGACTACGCCGTCTCGATCCCCGAGTTGCGCACGTTCAAGGCGACCACGCCGCCGATCGCCGTCCTCACCTCGAACCGGACCCGGGACGTACACGACGCCCTCAAGCGCCGGTGCCTCTACCACTGGGTCGAGCACCCCGGCTTCGAGCGGGAGGTGGCCATCATCCGCCTGCGGGCCCCCGAGGTGGTCGAGCGCCTGGCCCGCCAGGTCGCGGCCGCGGTCGAGCGAATGCGCGGCCTCGAACTGTTCAAGCCGCCGGGCGTGGCCGAGGTCATCGACTGGGCCCAAGCCCTCGCCGCCCTCGGCCAGGCCGAGCTCGACGAGCGGTGGGTCGACGCCACCCTCGGCTCGGTGCTCAAGTACCGGGAGGACCAGGAGCGGGTGCGCTCGGCTGGCGTCGGCGACCTGGTGCAAGCGGCGGTGGCCCGTGCCGGCTGACGCCGCCGCCATGGCCGCGGCCTTCGCCACCACCCTGCGCCGCAGCGGCGTCCCGGTGGCGACGGGCAACGTGGTCACGTTCGTCGAGGCGATGGGGAGCGTCGGCATCGAGGACCGGGCCGCGGTGTACTGGGCCGGTCGGGCCACGCTGGTGCAACGGCCCGAGCACATCGCCGCCTACGACCAGGCCTTCGCCACCTTCTGGCTCCAGCGGGAGCTGATCCGCACCACGCGCGAGGCCGAACCGGTCGTGCTCGCCCTCGACGACGACGTGGCCGGCAGGGACGAGGTCGAAGGCGACGACGACGCCGCCAGCAGCGGCACGACCGTCGCCGTGCGCTACAGCCCGACCGAGGTCTTGCGCCACAAGGACTTCGCCGCCTACACGGCGAGCGAGTTCGACGAGGCCCGCAAGCTGATGGCCGACCTCCGCCTCGGCGGCGCCCTCCGCCGCACCCATCGCCTGCGCCGTTCGCACCGCCGCACCAGACACCCCGACCTGCGCCGCACCGTCCACCGTTCGCTGCGCCTCCACGGCGAGCCCATCGACCGCGCCTTCCTGCAACCGAGCGAGCGGCCCCGGCGGGTCGTGCTGCTGTGCGACGTGAGTGGTTCGATGGAGACCTACAGCCGGGCGTTGCTGCGCTTCCTGCACGCCGCCGTGGTCGGCCGCGGCCGTGGCCGGGTCGAGGCCTTCGCCCTCGGCACCCGCCTCACCCGATTGACGAGGGAGCTCAACTCCCACGACCCCGACGCCGCCATCGCCGCCGCCTCCCGCGCCGTCGAGGACTGGAGCGGCGGCACCCGGCTCGGCGAGGCGCTTCGCGCCTTCAACGACCGATGGGGCGTGCGCGGCCTGGCCAGGGGCGCGGTCGTCGTCATCCTCTCCGACGGTTGGGACCGCGGCGACGCCGCCGAGCTGTCGAGGCAGATGGAGCGTTTGCGGCGCGTGGCCCACAAGGTCGTGTGGGTCAACCCGCTCAAGGCGACCGAGGGCTACGCGCCACTCGCCGCCGGCATGGCCGCCGCCCTTCCACACGTCGACGAGTTCGTCGAGGGCCATTCGCTGGCGGCGTTGCAATCGTTGGCCAAGGTGGTGGCCCAGGCATGAAGGAAGTCCTGAACGACATCGAGCGTTGGCGGCGGGCCGGCAAGGACGTCGTGATCGCGCGCGTCGTCGGCATCGAAGGATCTGGCCCGCGCGACCCGGGCGCGACCATGGTCGTCAACCAGGACGGCGAAGTCGCGGGTTCAGTCTCGGGCGGATGCGTCGAGGGCGCGGTCGTCACCGAGGCCCTCGACGTGCTGGCCACCGACCGCAAGCCGCGGCGGGTCACGTTCGGTTATTCCGACGACGAGGCCTTCGCCGTCGGCCTGACGTGCGGAGGCACGATCCACCTGTTGATCGAACCCCTCGACTGGTGATCTACGAAGAGCTGCGCGACGCCGTCAGGGCGGAGGAGCCGGTGGCCCTCGTCACGGTGGTCGAGGGCGAGCCCCTCGGCGCCAAGCTGCTCGTGCGGCCGGGCGAGGGCCAGACCACCGGCACCCTCGGCGACCCCGAGCTCGACCGGGTCGTGGCCCGCGATGCGCGCGCCGAGCTCGACACCGGGCTGAGCTCGACCCGCCACTACGGGCCGCATGGCGAGGCCAGGCAAGCCGAGGTCGGCGTGTTCATCGAGAGCTTCGCCCCGCCGCCGCGCCTGGTGATCTTCGGCGCCGTCGACTTCACCGCGGCGTTGACGCGCATCGGCAAGGTGCTCGGCTACCGGGTGGTGGTGTGCGACGCCCGCCCGGTGTTCGCCACCAAGGCCCGCTTCCCCCTGGCCGACGAGGTCGTGGTCGACTGGCCCGACCGCTACCTCGCCGGCCCCGGTGCCGACCTCGGGCCCCGCGACGCGGTGTGCGTCCTCACCCACGACCACAAGTTCGACGTGCCCGCGGTCGTGGCCGCGCTGGCCACGCGGGTCGGCTACCTCGGCGCCATGGGCTCTCGCCGCACCGACGGCGAACGGCGCCAGCGGCTCCGCGACGCCGGTGTGACCGATATCGCTATGGCCCGCCTGATGGCCCCGATCGGCCTGGATATCGGGGCCCGCACGCCCGAGGAGACCGCCATCTCCATCTGCGCCGAGATCATCGCCCTGCGTACCGGGCGGCGGCCCCCGAGCCTGCGCGACACTGAAGGGCCGATCCACGCCAGAGGAGGCAAGGGGGATGTTGCCTGAGGAGCCGGGGCGCGAGCTCGAGGCCACGCCGCCCGCGGCCGCGGCCGTGCGCATCGCCGACGCCGACCGCGAGCGGGCCATCGCCTTCCTCCGCCACCACTGCACCGAGGGCCGCATCACCCTCGACGAGTTCTCCGACCGCGTCGGCGTCGTCTACGCCGCCACCACCGTCGCCGACCTCGAACGCGTGACCGCCGACCTGCCGGCATTGGAACGATCGCCGAGTGCGATGCCGGCCGTGCCCACGACCCGGCGGGCCCGGGCGGTGAGCTGGACGGTGTCGATGTTCAGCGCCAACCAGCGCAAGGGACGATGGCGCATCGACGGCGAGACGGTGGCCGTCAGCGTCATGGGCGGCTGCCTCCTCGACCTCCGCCAGGCCGAGGTCGTGGGCGACGAAGCCGTCATCACCGCCATCGCCATCATGGGCGGCGTCGACGTGGTCGTGCCCGAGGGGATCGAGGTCGTGCTGGAGGGGATCGCGTTCATGGGCGGCAAGCAGGCCCGCATCAAGGACGTGCCCGTGCTGCCGGGCTCTCCGCTGATCCGGGTCCGGGCCTTCGCCCTCATGGGTGGCGTCCACGTGCGCAGCCGGCCGGCACCGGGCGAGCGCAAGGCTTCCCGCCGGCCTGCGATCGACGACCGCCGGGCCGAGCGCCAGCAGCGCCACGCCGACCGGCACCAGCGCCATGCCGACCGGCGCGGCCTCGACCGCCTCGTCGACCCACCCCCGCCGCCGCCGGCTCCGGTCCAGCCGCCGCCGTCGTTGTTGCGCGGCATCGACGCCGTGGCCACCGACGTGCGCCAGGAATGGCCCAACCTGCGGGCCCAGGTCGCGCCCGAGGGCACGGTCACGATCTTCTTCAGCGACCTCGAGGGCTTCACCTCGATGACCGAGCGCCTCGGCGACTACTCGGCCCAGGAGATCCTGAAAGCGCACTACGGGCTCGTGCGCGACCAGCTCGTCGCCCACCGCGGCTTCGAGGTCAAGGTCCACGGCGACGGCTTCATGGTCGCGTTCGACAGCGCGGCCCGGGCCCTGCGGTGCGCCCGGGCCATCCAGCAGCAGCAGACGGCGTGGAACGAGGCCAACCCCCAGCGGCCGATGAAGGTGCGCATGGGTCTGCACACCGGTGAGGCCATCCGCGACGCCGACGACTTCCTCGGCTCGACGGTGAACCTGGCGTCCCGGATCGCCACCGCGGCCAGGGGCGGCGAGATCCTGGTGTCGTCGTTGCTGAAGGAGCTGTGCGCCTCGACCGGCGAGTTCGACTTCGACAGCGGCCACGAGCTCGAGTTGAAGGGCCTGTCGCAACCCCACCGCGTGTTCGCGGTGAAGTGGGCCTAGCCGCCGCCGTCCTCGCCGCCGGCCGCGGGTCCCGTTTCGGCGGCCCTTCGCACAAGCTCCTGACCCCGTTTCGGGGGAGGCCGTTGGTGGCGTGGGCGGTCGACGCGGCCGTGGCCGCCGGCCTCGACGAGACGGTGGTGGTGTGGGGCGCGGTCGACCTCGCCGACGTCGTCCCTGCGGGCGTGACCCTGTTGCACAACCCCCGCTGGGCCGAGGGCCAGGCGACGTCGCTCGGCGTGGCCGTCGACCACGCCCGCACTCGTGGGTACGACGGCGTCGTCGTCGGGCTCGGCGACCAACCCTCGACCGATCCTTCGGCGTGGCGGGCGGTGGCTTCGTCGTCGGTCGACGCGCCCATCGCGGTGGCGACCTACGGCGGCCGCCGCGGCAATCCGGTGCGGTTGGGCGCATCGGTGCTCGATCTCTTGCGCTTCGAGGGCGACGAGGGGGCGCGCGAGCTGATGCGCCGCCGGCCCGATCTCGTCGGCGAAGTAGCGTGCACCGGAGACAGCCCGGCCGACGTGGACACCTTGGAGGATCTCGACCGATGGAGTTGACCAATGAGTTCCGGGTGGGCGTGCCCGTCGACGAGGCGTGGTCGGTGCTGACCGACGTCGAGCGCATCGCGCCATGCCTCCCGGGCGCCGAGCTCCAGGAGGTCGAGGGCGACGAGTACCGCGGCGTCGTCAAGGTCAAGGTCGGCCCCATCACCGCGCAGTACAAGGGCAAGGCCACGTTCTTGTCCAAGGACGACGCCGCCCACGTGGCCGTGTTGAAGGCCGAGGGGCGCGACACCAGGGGCCAGGGCAACGCCAGCGCCACCATCACCGCGACCCTGGTTCCTTCGGGCTCGGGCACCGAGGTCAAGGTCGTCACCGACCTCACCATCACCGGCAAGGTCGCGCAGTTCGGCCGGGGCGTCCTGGTCGACGTGTCGGGCAAGTTGCTCACCCAGTTCGTCGAATGCCTCGAACACGACCTGCTCGCGGCCAAACACGAGCCGTCTGGGCGCGATGACTTCGACATACCGAAGTCAT